>JAABPS010000541.1 GCA_011391835.1 Desulfobacteraceae bacterium | reverse complement strand
TTGAAGCGTAGCGTGGTAATAAATGGAAGTATCGCGTTGAATGCCCACGCGCACTTGCCCTCAGGGCAGAGTCCGTCGGTTATGATCCAGGTGCGCCCTACCTCGAATCCGGAGGGACACTTTCCGCCACACATAATATCAACTATTTCAACCCGTACCGCAGTGCCGTTCTTATTCGCCATTTTACCTCCCTGATATGCCTATGTCTGTGTGTATACAGGAGCCGTATTAAAGATTTAAACCTGTATAATGCCTGGCGATATCTACCCGTATTTGCTTTTTTATATAAAAGTTCGTGAGCGCAATATATCCCCTAATAATCACTGATAAGAGTAGAAACGCACATTTTCATGGGTGTCCCAATGCTCTTCCAATCAGCCGGGCGGCTTTTTGCGTCGGCTGAATTAGTATTGTTATGTGATTCTCTTCATCTTGTATTTTTCTATTTTAACTATAATCGCTGAATCAAATATATATAGACCGGCAGTTTACTCTGATTCTTTATTTCAAAAAAGCGAGGTAATAATTCACGCTTTTTAGGGCTATCCTTTAATGGAGACAGGTAAATAGCACCCCTTTTTTTTGATGGACTCGATGTTTCTCGAAGTAATTTGGCGAGGGATTGGTAGTGTTCAGACGAAAGTTGTTCTCCCATAAGAAAATTGCCTGTAATCTCAATGTTTGTATAACTATCACTGATTTCGAGCATTTTCTGAAAAGCGGCTCGAACCTTTGATACATCGACGGGTTTTTGAATGAAATTTAAAGTTGATGCGTCAATGGACTCGAATCCGATGTTAATGCAGGTATAGTAAGGTAGTTGGCTGAGTTTCTCAAATAGTTCATGTTTAGAATTGAGCAGGGAATCCACGCTTCCAAACAAAAAAAGGAAAGGAGTCATGGCGCGTGCGTTTTCAAAGAAAAAAGATTTGAAGGCTTCGGAAGCAGTGAAACATATTAATTCATCCCCGGCTGCAAGCGCATCGTGATTTCCTATAAATAGCGCATTTAAATTCTGAATATTACGGCCATAATGGACTTTAAGTTGTTGAATCTGTTCGATGATATCGTTTGCGGAACGTTTATGAAAATTTTGTGCGGATTTGACACAGCAAAAATCGCAGTGATATAGACATCCGTCTGCGATAATAATCGGTATGATCTCGTAATCGACGTGTCGCGTATCCGGAGGAAGAACCGTCACCCGTCCGCCAATGATCGTATTCAATTTCTGAGATCGCTTGTAAAGTTCGCCGTCGTGGTTCCGCATAATCCGGCTTATCAAATCTTTGATCTTGGGATGCAGTCCGGCTTTTTGCGCACCATAAAGGTTGGCATACAATTGAGACCATGCCGCGAACGCATCCATTATACCGGGGTTCGCAAAATAGTTAACCTCCCATACTGCGTTGCTGGGATAGGGAAGACAAGGCAGATAATACTCGCCCATCCATGAAATAATACCGCCATCACCACTAACGTCACCGACAGAATAGTACACCCAATCATTGCCGTCCGTCCGTTTGAGCTGTGCGGCAGGATGAGGCCAGTTAACATTTAAGCCTCGGATAAATTTTATTTCACCATTTAAGTTAAAAATGAATTCGTATTCGGAGGTTCTAATCTCTGAGTATGTCCCATATCGGAGCGGAAAAGTCGCTTTTGTTATAGTGACAGGGCTTTGCTTTTCGACACTGAATGCAATGTTATTTAAATTTGGAAAGGCCATTTTGTCATCTCAGACATTATATTTTCTAATTGGAAGACCCCACACGTAATTTCACATAACGCCAAAATCAGCAACTGCGATAAGGCATCCGCTGGATTGATTTTGCTGGACAATCGTTAATAGAACCGTCCCCATTGATTCCTGGTTGGCCAGCAACAGCACGCGGTTACACTTCACTGCTTGGATTCAGGAGTCAGCCGGAAGACGACCGGGTTGTCGGCGTCGGGGCAGCAGACGCGGGCCATCGGCTCATCCCGCCAGGGGAATCGTCCATTGAAGCGTAGCGTGGTAATAAATGGAAGTATCGCGTTGAATGCCCACGCGCACATGCCCTCAGGGCAGAGTCCGTC
>JAABPS010000540.1 GCA_011391835.1 Desulfobacteraceae bacterium | reverse complement strand
TTCCCGCCATCGCCCCGAAAATAACTCAAAATCGCAGCGCAGCATCTACAAAATAGATCTCTTTCCCGTCTTCTCTGGAAACAGACCTGCTGATCAACGGCAAAGAAGCGCCAAATCCCAGCGTCATCAAACTCCCCAGCAATATAACTACTTGCATGGCCAATGCCAATTGACCAAGATGGGTATCGATGTGAACGTAATATCTGTAAAATATCAACGGCCCGTTGACGGTCCATGCGTTCAGAACATTTCCGATGGTTATCGGCAGTCCTATCATGAAAAACCGGAAAAGAATCCGCCATGCCCAGTCTAAACGGATAGGGGAAATATGACGATGGATCAATAAAAAACCTCGAATTGCCTGAAGCCACCACGACACGCCATGAACACAGGCCACGCCTATAACTCCTCCGCCGCAGAGCAAAACAACTAATCCGAAAATAACCTCAAGCGGCCTGAACACAACATTCAGATGCAATGAATAACTGTTCGTTTCATAGGCAGTGAAGACAGACTGCACCCACAGCCATAGACTTCGACCCATTAAGGCAAACGAAAAGATCACGAGAAGTATTTTTATAGCGTCTTTTCCTTCAATAAAAAAACCAATAACACCACATAATATTGTTGCCAGAAAAGAAGCTAAAAGTTTCAGCGTCAGGATCTGATTGACAGCTTTTGCTCCCTTTCTTCGATTACGGCCCACTTCTCTGCTCAGCAGTATACCAAGGTTTAAAGTAGCAATGGGAAGGAAAGCAAAATACCAAGATATTCCATAGGTTAAATAGCCATAAAGTTCCGGGCCAAGATATCGTGTCAAAATAATGGCATATATAAACCGGACAGCAATTGTCAGCCAGTGGCCGGCAAACAGATAGCCTGCGCTTAACGCTACGGAAGCAACACCTTCTCCTGTTATAGCCATCTGCTGGCGAATTGACTTATATCTGCCTTCTTTTTTCATTAAACGCCTGAATAAAAATACAACGATTCTAATTTAAAAAACAGACTGATGGACCAGGGCGAAAGAAATGAAATGTTGAAATGAAATCAGCGCCACCGGCTACGCCGGGGGCTTAGCTATGGATTTCGCTGTCAGCCGGTCAATCTGTTTTAGCTGATATTCGGAAACATCGACTTTTTCGGACAAAAGCCTTTTATGCTTTTCCCTAAATTGTTTTCGCGTATCACTCGCTTCCAATAACTCAATAGATGTTGAAAGAATATCCTCAATCTGATCTGGTTTGAAATTAAAGCAGATACCATATGTTTTATCCAGTTCATCCGTATATCCCCTTCCCCGTTCATCAACATAAATTGACGGCGTTCCAAGCACGGCAGCCTCAGAGCACATGGTCGCACTGTCTCCAACTACCAGATTGGAATAATATAACAGATGATGGATATCATCGCTAAATGCAGAAATACGCTGTGATTCCAAAACAGGAGGAAGCTTGGCTTCAGAAGTAATGAATACAGAAGCGTGTTCCTGCAATTTCTTTACCATATCAATTTTAACCCTGTCACTTAATCTTCCTGCCCTCCTGTCATGGATAGAGCCCCAGTCAACAAAACGGATCAACGCTGTTTTTTTGTCTGTGTCATTCATATATTTCCTTGTAACATCTGGATCGGGCCTGAAATGATTGGGATGAAGATACGCAAGGGCATGATACCCCGGGTACATCTTCTGTTTTATTCCAAGGTCTAAACGATAGCAGTCCGGAGTATGTACTTCTGTTACAAATCGGTAATATGCTTTATGATTGAGGGTATGAATCTCGGTATCTTCAAAGATAATCGATGGCTTCCGCATAAGCCACGCAACATGAGCGGCATTGGGGCTGTTATTGCCAAGGTAAATGTGGGGCCTAAACGTTCTGGCAATCGTTAACAGTTTAAAATCCCTCATAACCATTTCCAGCAGCAGCCCGGCCGGCCCCTTGCCCTTCGTGCTGATTTCTCGGTTTTCAATGCCGAGCTGGATCAGTAAATCCAGGGTGATGTCCTTATCCCGGCTGGTAACCATCACCTCATCGCCTCGTTTGAGAAGTGCATGGATGGCATGTTTAAAAAAATGGACGTCTGC
>JAABPS010000539.1 GCA_011391835.1 Desulfobacteraceae bacterium | reverse complement strand
AAAATCATTGGCAGATTGACCAATGGGCAAGATCCTTTACAGGAAATCGTAGCAGAGCTTTGTGCAGCCGTCCTTTGTAAATTAGTCGGCAAGCAACAAAGTGACACCTTTGGTAATTCGTACAGATACATTGAGCATTACGCTGAGAAAATCAAAATGACCCCGCACGGTGCCTGTCTGAAGGTAATATCAGAGACCGAAAAGACACTTTGTCTTATTATGGATGGCAGTGTTGAAGATAAAGAGGATTTGAACCGTTTAGCTGCCTGACCAGTCAATTAAAATTCATTCAACTTTAAGAGCTCTCAAGGTCTAACCTTGGGGGCTCTTTGTATTTATGAAAGGAGGACAAAATGAAAATTGGAATTGTGGGCGCGAGAAAATTTCAGAACAGAAAGGCTGTGATAGCTCTTGTGAACGCGCTAAATGCACAGACGACCATAATCATCACATCTCAATGTCGCGGTGTCTGTTCCTGGAGCATCGTGGCTGCTGCTGAACGAAATATGAAGGTAGAGATTTATGCGCCGGACCTCACAGCTGTCAGATCATGGTTTGACGTGCCTAAAAGATACTACACCCGTAATCGTGAACTGGTCGAAGCTTGTGATATTTTATATGCCTTTGTAAGCGGTGATGGTCTTGTTGGAGGCACATTATTCGAAGTTGCATACGCAATAAAATTGGGAATACCGGTTCAAATTCGTAGAGAAAACGGAAGCCATCAGATGATTTATCAAAATCAATTTCCATTTATGAACCCACCTGTATTTTTGGATAACTGGCAGGCGTTCTTTAGACAAGCATTGTCATAGGTGATCGAATATAAATCAAAAGGAGAAAATTCAATGGATGATTTTGAAGATAGTTTCGACGGCGGAGATGATGATTACGACGGCGGAGATAATTTCACTGACGAAACGCCGGAAGAAGAACATGCCGACGAGGAACCCGCAGATGAGCACGAAATTGAAGAGGCTCACTTCGAAGCGCCTTCCTGGGAAAGTATAGCATTTTTTGGGGCTATGGCTGAACAGATTGCTGATGAGGAAAGGGAACTTTTAAGAATTGAACGCGAAATGGATGAGGATGAAGATGAGAAAAATATTTAATTTATAAAAAAGATTGTCCACATCGTCCAACTTATTGTATTCACAGTATAGAAATTCCGAAACTGTCAGAAGAATTTCCTGCACATTAAAATTATTTTTGTTTTTTCAAAAAAAATTACTTTTCTTCAAAATCTACCTATTCAAGCATAACCCACTGTATTTTCATAATTACAATCAAAAACCCCCTCCAAAATGAATAAACTAACTTTCTCCTCTGTAGAGGGACGAACATTTCCCTAATAAATCTATCACGGAGGTAAAAATGAAAGATCTAACGTTTTCGATTGGTGATGTGGCAAAGCAAACTGGTGTCAGTTTGAAGCAATTAAGGAGCTGGGGAGGAAAATATATTCCCGCGCCGACGCGTATTGTCTGCGGAAAAAGAGCCTATCGGCGCTATACCCAGGAGCAAATAAACCTTGTAGTCAAAATCAAAGAATATCAAGACCAGGGTTTTACCCTTAAAACCGCAGCCCAAAAAGCCAGTGAAGAAATTTCACAGGAATTAAAAACAGAATAAAGTTTTAGAAGTCCCTGCATCATAATTGAGCAGGAAAAATGTGTGTGGGTATAGGTAAGGGTCATTCCCTTGCTGAAAAGAGTGCCCCTCCACTCTTACCCACATACAAATTTTGAAAGCGAGGGGATATAGGGGGAATTACTATGTTCGATAACACAGTTGAAGAAGGGATGGAACAGATACAAGCGGAAACAGAAGACATGGCCAGTCAAAAGAACGGCTGTGAGGTTAATAAACCGCAATCAGTATATTTTAGCTGGGCAACAGATTTTATAAAAGATTATGAAGAAAATATCAGGAAAGATGGATTTCAGGTTGACGCTCATTATTCCAAGGGTGATATCGAGTTAATAGAATATTTAAAAAGCGATAAGGGAAATAAACATCAACAAAAAATGAATGAGATATATCGCCAAACAAAAATGTATGATTTTGGCACCGGCGAGATGTCAACAGAAGGTGCAATATCTGATTTTTATGG
>JAABPS010000538.1 GCA_011391835.1 Desulfobacteraceae bacterium | reverse complement strand
ACGATACTACTAAAAAAATCATACACACTGGTTAAGGATTCAGGTTTTTCTATTTACAACATTGATTCAACAGTAATTGCACAGGAACCAACGCTTTCTCCGTATCGAGACGCAATGAGAGAAAATCTTGCATCATGTATGGATATACATGTAAAGGATATCAATATCAAATTCACTACCTCAGAAGGACTTGGATGTATTGGCGAGGGGAAAGCCATAGCAGCTGTATGCGTTGTACTCATTGGTTAGAATACTTCATATAGCTATTTGTAAATTATAATTATTTTAAGAAACCGATCACATGATGCCACTTCGCATATATAATACTCTCAATAAGAAGAAGGAAGTTTTCGAACCGCTGGAACCAGGGGTAGTAAGAATTTATGTTTGTGGCCCTACTGTTTATGATTCCTGCCACATTGGTCATGCGAGATCTGTTGTGACATTTGACGTTATTGTCAGATATTTTAAAACAAAAGGGTTTGATGTTATCTATGTCAGAAACTTCACAGATATTGATGATAAAATTATTAACAGGGCTCAAGAGCTTAGCACTGACCCAAAAATTTTGTCTGAAAAATATATTAACGAATTTTATGAAGATATGGATGCGCTAAACGCTCAACGGGCCACCATTGAACCCAGAGCCACAGAGCACATAGAACAAATAATATCAATTATTGAAACGTTGGTTGAAAAAAAATTTGCGTATCAAGTGAATGGAGATATTTATTTCTCAGTTGAATCGTTTGATGGCTATGGAAAACTTTCAGGCCGTAAACTCGAAGATATGGAAGCCGGTGCACGGGTTGAAATAGATGAAAGAAAGAAAAATCCTTTAGACTTTTCCTTATGGAAATCAGCAAAACCGGGTGAACCCACATGGGCAAGCCCGTGGGGCATGGGAAGACCTGGCTGGCATATCGAATGCTCTGCCATGAGCATGAAATATCTTGGGATGACATTTGACATCCATGGTGGCGGGAAAGATCTCATTTTCCCTCATCATGAAAACGAAATAGCTCAATCCGAAGCCATATCCGGCAATCCACTGACGCGATATTGGATTCATCATGGTTTTGTAAATATAAACCAGGAAAAAATGTCAAAATCGCTGAAAAATATTCTATTAGTAAAGGATGTACTCAAAAAATATCATCCGGATGTTATTCGATACTTTTTACTTTCCAGTCATTATAGAAGCCCAATTGATTACAGTGAAAATGCATTGGTAGAGGCAAGCGGGAATATAACTAAATTTTATAAGCTCCTTGAACGTATTCCATATAAAAAAATATTTTCAACGAATAAAGCAAATAATAGCCCGGAGTTTTATTGGGATCGTTTTTGCGATGCAATGGATGATGATTTCAACACAGCGGTTGCTTTAGCAACGTTACATGACGCAGTTCGTGAAGTAAATCGCCTGCTGGATGAGAGCAATAATATAATAACTCATTCAATTGAATTTATTTTACCTCAAATTCTTAAAATGAGGGATGTTATTGGAATTTTACTTGACCCCCCTGAAAAATATTTTAGAAATGCTAAAACCCTTAAAACCAGCCATAAAAACTTAAATATTGAAGAAATCGAATTACTGATCAAAGAACGATCAGATGCACGAAAGGCAAAGGATTGGGACAAAGCCGATAACATAAGACAAAAATTAGATGAAATGAACATTGTTCTCGAAGATGGTCAAGACGGTACTGTCTGGCAGTTCAAAGCTTAATTTTTATCCAGTGAAACTTATTGACTTTTATGTTCGAATATATACCACCATCTATTAACACATGCCTTCCTTTCAATTAGTATCAGACTTTACGCCAAAAGGCGACCAGCCCAATGCTATAAAACAGCTAAGTGACGGTGTGTTATCTGGTAAAAAGGCCCAGGTGTTATTAGGCGTAACAGGATCTGGAAAAACATTTACAATGGCCAACGTCATTGCCATTGTAAATAAACCGACCCTTGTTTTAGCCCCGAACAAAACTCTTGCCGCACAGCTATATAGTGAGTTTAAACAATTATTCCCGGAAAATGCTGTCGAATATTTTGTAAGTTATTACGATTATTATCAGCCCGAGGCCTACATCCCTGCAAGTGATATC
>JAABPS010000537.1 GCA_011391835.1 Desulfobacteraceae bacterium | reverse complement strand
AGCGATGGGATAGTGCTTCTCGAAAAACACGAAGGGAAGATAACCCATACTAATCCAGCCACAGAGAAGATGTTGGGCTATAACAAAAGGGACAGCATCGGGAATAATCTTCAGGACATCGGTATTTTGCTCGATATGGGTGATTTCCAAGCGACAATGCAAAATTTGAACAAGAGCGGCATTCTCAATTACAATGATGTTTCTGTAAAAACCAAGTCCGGGCAGCATATCTATACGGATATATATCTCGTCGACAGGGCAAGGTTGGTACAATGTAATATTCGTGACATTACCGACCGTAAGCAGGCGGAAGAAGAGATTCATACATCTCTTCGGGAGAAAGAGATTCTCCTCAGAGAACTCCATCATCGGGTGAAAAATAACATGCAGGTGATATCCAGCCTTCTCGATCTTCAGGCGGAGTCAAGCGGGAATCCGGAGCTAATTGAAATGTTGGATAAGAGCCAGAGCCGAATCCGATCCATGGCCCTGGTCCATGAACAACTTTATGCTTCAAAGGATTTAGCAAGAATCGATATGCTCGGTTATGTGAGAACCCTGTCACAGGAGTTATTTCAAGCATACAAAATCGATCCAAGGAAAATAGATCTGATCGTACAAACCGACGGCAATGTTTGTGTGGATATCAGCAAGGCGGTCCCCTGTGGGTTGATTCTGAATGAATTGGTTTCCAATGCGCTTAAACATGCCTTTCTTGGCGATAAACCAGGTGAATTACGGATCGTCATCCACGAAACGAAAAACAAAGAAATAGAGATCATCGTCCGTGATAATGGTTTGGGCATGCCAGACGATGTTGATATCCATAACCCACGTTCTATGGGGTTGTACTTGGTGAGCGGGCTGGTGAAAAAGCAACTTGAAGGTCAAATTGAGGTAAGGCGAGACAACGCAACAGAATTCCGAATCAAATTCCCCTTATAATTTGTGGGAGAGGTGGTTGTTATGAACAGAGAGAAGATCATGGTCGTGGAAGACGAATGGATCGTTGCCGATCAGCTTTGCAGGATTTTGAAAGGTTTCGGCTACAGAATTTGCTCAACGGCATCCGCGGGAGACGAGGCCATCAGGAATGTAAAAGCGGATAGTCCCGACCTGATCCTGATGGATATTGTTTTGAAGGGTAAAATGGACGGCATTGAAACTGCCGAACGGATCAACTCTCAGTTCAATATCCCGATGATTTACATGACCGCTTACACTAATCAGAAATATATCGAACGGGCAAAGCAGACAAAGCCTTTTAGTTATTTGGTCAAACCCTTCAATCAGAAGGAGCTTCACGCAAATATCGAGATGGCTCTCCACAGGCACTTGGAAGATAAGGAAATAAAAGACCACCTGGACCGTTTGAAAAGGTCCTACACGGGGACGACGAAAGCATTCTCGGGAGCGATTGAATTGCGAGGACCCAATACTCTCCTCGGTCATCATCGACGAGTCGCATTTATTGCACACGGCATCGCCAAGGAAATGAGGCTCCCCGACTCCTCAACGGAGGGGCTCTGGTTGTCAGCGCACATCTATGACATCAGCCTTGTGAATATGCCCGTCGAAATCGTTATGGGTGCCGGCCAATTGACAGGAGACAGCCTGACCCTGTATCATCAGTACCCACAGTTGAGTTATGAGATTTTAGCAGCAGTTGATTTCCCTTGGCCCGTCGCTGACATTGTCCTGCAACATCGCGAATGTATCGATGGTTCAGGATACCCGCGGGGGATCAAGGGGGAGTATATTCTCATAGAAGCCAGAATCCTGGCCGTTGCCATTGCCGTTGAAGATTTGACTTCTCTTCAGATCTTTCGGAAGGCCTTTCCTTTAAAGCAAGCCCTCGATCAAATAATCGCGCACTGTGGATCCAAGTACGATCCCGATGTCGTGGATGCCTGTCTGAGGCTTTTTAACGAGAAGGGGTATCGTCTCACTTGACCGGAGGCATTTCGGCCCTCTTTTCATCAGAAGCGGTGGTGGATTTTGGAAAGTGGCTATAGCATGTTTTTATTGGTAATCGACAAACTTTTCGCACTTTGATTCTGTTTAGTAGTAGGTGTAACACAGGCAATCATATATGAGATAAAGTTCATCCGAGG
>JAABPS010000536.1 GCA_011391835.1 Desulfobacteraceae bacterium | reverse complement strand
TCTGCCATTACTTACTCCTTTTCCACGGGCAATCCCGCCTCTATCATCTTACCCCTGAACTCTTCCTCATATTCTTCATAGGTATGAACTTTCACGGGATAATTCCACGGATTAATATGCCTGACTGCTCGGCTGTTGTTCACCATGTTTCTTGTGGGGCTTAAAAATATTCCACCAACATGCATCAGTTTGCTGAACGGAAAATAGGCAACAAGAATGCTTACAAAAAACAGATGAACATAAAATATGGATCCAACACCTTCAACAATATGGGGGTGCAGGGTTACCAGTCCCATTGCCATCTCTTTAATCCCGACAACATCCACTTTTGTGAAATAGCGCATCAGGATCCCGGTAAAGGCAATTCCGAAAATAAGGAAAAGCGGGAAATAGTCCGATGCCAATGAAATATATCTCACCTGCGGAATTAAGATCCGTCGGATAAGCAGAAATGTCACAGCCGCAAAAAGAACAACGCCTGAGATAAACACGCCCGGCAGACCCACCTGGAAGAAGCTATCCACATTTTCCAGCAAGCTGATAGGAAACGGAACAGGCTGGGTAAAGAATCTCAAATGCCTTGCCAGAACAGTAAAAAAAGCCATGTGAAATGCAAGGGACCCTACCCACAACCACAATTCCAAGCCGTAAAAGGGCTTATTCTTCTCTTTAACCGCGAATTTCGTATTTCTGAATAACGATCTGAAAAGCGCTATTTCAAGAAACATTCTGCCAATAACGCCCACCCGGCAAGATGGGTTGTCTATCCATGCCGACTTGATCCATGGAAGGGATTTTTGCTGACCACAGGTTGTGGGAATCCGAAATGGAACCGGTGACTGAGCCCAGCCGACAATTTTTCGTATAAAAAACACTACGAATGTCAGCATAGCTATATAAGGTATGATAATTCCAAATATATACTGGCTCCATACCCCCACTTCAGCTCCTGCGTAGGCAAGCAAAAAAAGCAAAATAACTGCGATGAGTGAATACATGTATCTTACATTCATTTATTATTACCTCGCTTTGTGGCTTCAATGCCAATTAAAATCTTGTCCAACATCACACAGCCAGGTTGAGGCTATATGATTTATAAGAGATCCTGTCTTTCCGCTGTTATCTCTGTTAGTAAACCTGCCCGTTCAAATGCCTTAAAAAACCGGTTTTTTTCTTCATTTGCCTTGATCTGATAAAAGGTTTCTCTGCATGCTGCATATATATCAAAGGCCATCAACACCAGTTCGTCGATTTGAGAATCAAGTGCGGATAGTTCATTTATACTGAAATGGCTGTTTTTTTCATTGGTTAATTCTTCGCGGATAATTTCTTTTAAAAAAAGGATATATCCGACTGCTTTGGAAGGGGGGAAATTCTGAGCAGATCTGATCCGTATAACAGGATCAAGAAAAGATACCAGCGTCTCCTGACTGCTCTTATTTAAAAGGTAATCAAAAAGGGCTTCCAGACTTTTTACGGTGGTATTCCCCACGGGATTGTTAAAAGGATCTTTTTCCTTTCTCAGGAAACGGGATGTTTCAGGAGGATAGGTATCGATAACGAGGTCAAACCATTTTTTTATGATACTCGTTTTTCTATTTTCCAAAAAATTTTTGATGTGTGCGCTCAACGTATCGCCTTAACTCTCGAGGGTCTCTTTTTTAAATATCTTCCCTGTTCCTGTCTTCCATCAGAGCTATACCGCATAGCGAATTGTCTATAAACAACTTAAAAATCCATGTCAAGGATAAAAAGGATGGATATTCCCTCAGTTTCAAAACAAAATATTTTTCATTCATCTCTTGATGGATAGGATAAAACTTTATATATAAAGTCCAAATGAGATTCATGTAATTTAAATCATCGTTTTTCAAAGACTGCCTATATGTTGAGGAAGATATGGCCGAATCAAAGAACAGTTTTCAAACAAAATCAAATAGTATCACACCTTTTGGTGATGTAACGTTATTCAGCCTCCATAAACTCGCAGATGCTGGATTTAAGAATATTGATCTGTTTCCGTACAGTATTAAAATTCTTTTGGAGAATCTGTTAAGGAATGAAGACGGTTCAATTATTACTGCCAAAGATGTGGAGAACCTGGCCAGATGGGATGAAAATGGTCCGGATCAAT
>JAABPS010000535.1 GCA_011391835.1 Desulfobacteraceae bacterium | reverse complement strand
ACACCGGATTTGATGAAAAGATCTCATGAGATTCATGCTCATATATACAACTGTACGCTTGCATACTATTTCAAGAACGAGGCTGAAAAGAAAGAACTTGTGTCTCCCATTATGTATGAGCTGATCGAGAGCGGCAGAAAGATTACAAAGGAACAATATCACAAGGCTCTTAATGATCAGGAAGACCTTATCCATTTAGTAGATGACATCCTTGCATCATATGATGTTGGCATAAGTTTGAGCACAGCAGGAGAAGCTCCTTTACGGGAAAAAACGGAGCAGCCTGATCCGGCTCTTATATGGAACCTTGTCCATCTTCCTGTTTTGAACTTGCCGGTTTTCCGGTCTCCATCAGGCCTGCCTTTTGGCGCTCAGATATTTTCACGCAAGTATAATGATTACCTGTTGCTAAGGTTCGCATCTGATCTGCGGGAACGGAATCTGATACCGAAGAATTCAATGGAAATACAAACGTGAACCCCAATAAATCAAATCCCACTCGTGTGTTTATTGCCGGTGGTGTTAATACTGGAAGACTGAGGAACATTTACGCACTCAAAGACCCAAATGTCGTGGTTTGCGGGATATTAGCCTATCTCAAGTATTTGCATTTGTCCGCTGAGAAAATGAATATACCTACCTGGTTCTTTGACACTCTGGGGAATGGAACTGTAAAAAGGCCAGCAACTCCTTGTCATAAAAAATATGATTACTGCATCTCTGCCCTGTTAGCGGATCCAATGACGCTTTATATTGTTGAGCGTGTCTATGGAGCGGGCGGATTCGACACCATATTTAATCATACAATCCGCATTGAGGTGGCATGCTGGAATAGTCTTAATATTTTGCATGAAACGCGACCAGATCGAATTGTATTCATGGGCATAACGCATCATCCCATGTCATGGATCTTTGGGCATTGTGCTGAATATTTAGGAATTCCAACCTATTTTACCAATGCATCACCTCTTCCCTGGAGATATTGGCCGGTTAGGGGTATTAAAGAACAGTCTATAGTTGATATCGGTTTAAGTGCGAAACCAAACAAGGAAGGAAACGAATTATCAAGAAAAACATTTGATTTTATTGAAACAAATATGATGGGATATGCTGAGGCTCTGCCATCAAATTGCAGTGAACTTCGCGGGAGGGAAAAGGATATTTGGTCCTGGAAAATGGAACTGAAGCAGCAATTCACGTGGAAACCGTTATTGCTTGCGAATAATATAGTACGTTTGCGGCGAAAACACAATCTGCTGTTGAAATACAAACAGTTAACTGAAACTTATCGACACAAGAAGCCATTTATTGTTTTTTTTCTTCATATGCAACCGGAATCCAGTACATTCCCCCTGGGATATAAATATGCTCAACAATGGTTAGCAGTTCGGGCACTTGCTACTTCATTGCCAACCGGTTGGACATTGGTGGTAAGGGAGCATCCATACCAATTTGTATGGAACGCTCAGTTTGAGTCGGTACGGAATGCTGATTTTTATGAATCAATCGCGGCGCTTCCAAACGTTGTGCTTGCACCAATGGAAATCACCCCATTTGAACTGATCGATGGTTGTGAGGTTATTGCCACTATTACCGGAACGGTTGGAATTCAGGGTTTATGCAGAGGAAAGCCTGTAATGGCTTTCGGAAGAGCTTCGTATTTGGGTTGTCCGGGTGTTTTTTTTGTTCATGACGTCAGCCAAGTTAAAAAAGTTATAGAAGCTATTCAGTCTGGTCAATCCGGTCCGACAAGAGAACAGCTGAACCGATACCTGTCGTGGGTTGAAAGTGTATCAATAGAAGGAACGAGCAAAGAGAACAGCTGGGATGGAAATGATTTAGATACTTGGTCAGACGCCAAAAACAAGCTTTGGGAGCACCTTATTCGACTTCATGGAGATCCATCAATTACGATGTTTCCTGCTACACATGAAGAGCTCTGATTAAAAGTATCTTCCGACAAAAAATGATCTCCCGGTTAAATAAACAAATTAATGTAAGCATAGTAAATACTATTGCATAATTCGAATTCAAAAAAGAAATTTGATTCTCTATCAAATATAAAGCGTTCAGGCTTACGGGTAAGCGCAGATATTTTTTTGTATTTTGTACGGCGTTATCCCGTCAGAACTTTCATC
>JAABPS010000534.1 GCA_011391835.1 Desulfobacteraceae bacterium | reverse complement strand
GATAAAGGTATTTCTATAAATATCAAAAAAAGATCAGTAAGGAGAATACGGTATATTAATAAATATTTCTTAATATTGGTTAAGAAGTACACTGTAAAGAAGTTAATTATCCTTTTTTTCATAACGCAAAACTCTAAGCACAAAACAGTTTTGTTGGATTGATATATTGATGAACGTCCCCCAGTCGCTCCCAAATGGTGAAAAACGTGTCGGTGATGTTCAGCGAAACTTTTCCGATTCCACAAAAGCAGATAAACAGCTTGACTATAAGTGCGCAAATACCTTACAAGAAAAACTTGCAAAAACAGTTCAGTACTTTTTGTCAACTTCCGACAATGATGGGTGTAGGTGAAGATGCTTTGATGCATTTAGCTTCACTGCTTAACCCTTAAAACCCGTTAATCACAAATCAAGATTTGGCCCAATAAAAAAGTGAAAAACCTTTCAAAAGAACAGAAATTAGAAATATTGTCAAATCTTTACTGGGATTTAAATATTTCTGCGGAAGAGATTTATAACCATCTTTATGGAAAAATCAGAGACGGTGGTCCGCTTATTGACGAAGCTAATCTATATCGTCGGATGCTCACAACTCTGGACTGGTATACAATTTTAAAAGTTATACCGGCTGAGAAGCTGCGTTTTCTTCTTCATGAAAATGTGATTCAGCGGATTTTCCCCAAAGATTTACAGAGAAAATACCAGTATGTTAGATCCATTTTATGTAAATAGACTGTATCCGCTTCAAGATGCCGTTTTAAAGTCGATCGGATCCGTCGAAACTGAATTCTACTTAACGGGCGGCACCGCTTTAAGCCGCGCATATCTTGGGCACAGATATTCAGACGATTTGGATTTTTTTGTAAACAGATCTATTAATTTTAAACAACAGGTGAATCTTATTCTGGAACGTTTGAAACGGGATGGATTGACTTTTGATACAGGCGCGATGTCCGATGAATTTATCCGGATCATGATCAGGCCTGAAAATGTCGTTTTAAAAATTGATTTCGTAAACGATGTCGAAGCCCACTTTGGTATCTTGAATGCCTTGGAAGGCTTGTTCCCGCGTATTGATAGCTGGCGAAATATTTTGTCCAACAAAATATGCGCTTTAAGCCGTTTAGAGCCTAAGGATTTTGTGGATATTTTTTTCATCGCGTTAACATATCCGTTTGATTGGGAACAGATTATCAGTGAGGCGAGAGAGAAGGATTTATGGGTGGAACCGATCTCTGTTTCTCGTTTGGTTCTGGAATTCCCACTGAGGAAAATAGAGGCCATCAAATGGATCAAACCGGTAAATGAAACAAAATTACTGAAACTCCTTGAGACAGTCAGTAATGATATACTGAAAGGGCGCACAAACTCGGCACTTGAAGATGTATAACGCCCTTACACAAAATCACTTAAAACCATATCACATTATAATGAGTTATAATGAGCGACCAAATCATCAACTTGTAACCTGCTTTTTTTATATGCTGATATGCTGAGTAAGCAAAAAATTATAAACAGGTGGTCAATTGGTTTCCTGTTTTCATTCGGATTTATTTGGATAATATCTGCCTTTTTTTGTGACTCTTTGACCTTGTATGAGCACCATGAGAATTAGGATGGGTATTGAAATCAGGTTTGATACATCGTCAAATAAGTGAAGGGTTTGGCGTGACAAGGATCGGCAGGCCAGTTCCCTTAGCGTAGCGTAAAGATCATTAACCGCGCATGATTCGCCTTACGCTCTCACTCCTTCAGCCTTTTATCGTTAATACTTTATTTCTTAAATCTTGATGAACCACCCAAAGATGCACCAACCTGAAAAAATGTGACAATGAATCCGATATGGCCCAATTGCTTTATAGTGGGTGCAATGAAAGCGGGCACAACTTCCGTAGCCAGTGCATTGTCTTATCACTCACAGGTATTTCTCTGTCCGGTAAAGGAACCCAACTATTTCTGTTTTGATCTCTATTTGCACGGTTTAGGAGCGGGTGCGCAAACGAGCGATGATGTCTTGAGGAGAGTGCGGAGTGGTGAGATTATTCAAAATGCCTACATCAGGGATAGGGATTGCTACTTGGCGCTTTTCGAAAGCTGTGGTTCAAGACGCGTAGTTGTCGAATGTTCGACCACGTATTTATA
>JAABPS010000533.1 GCA_011391835.1 Desulfobacteraceae bacterium | reverse complement strand
GAGGCCTCCCCATAACCGGAAGGATATTCTTACGCGGCAAAGCCTTGGAGCCCCCCCGTGCGGGAATGATTGCCAGAACCGATTTTCCGTCAATCATCTTTTCCCCATAGCGGCTTCCGGTCAAAATCTTCCATGGCCTGCCGATAGTCATCGATCTGACCTATGTCCAGCCAATACTCACGGATAGGGAAAACCGCTGGAAGTTCTTTACGGGAAACCAATTCTTCGCACAGAGTCGTCATGTCATAAGGCACATTCGGGGGAATTGCGGCAATGACCTCAGGCTCAAGAACATAAATACCTGCATTCACAAAAAATTTCTGCACAGGCTTTTCCTGGAGTGCAATCAGATGATGTTCTTGCACCTCAACGATTCCGAATGGAACCTTGACATCGTATTCGCGGACACATATTGTTGCCTTGGCTTTGAATTCAACATGGTAATCCAGCAGATTTCCAAAATTTACCTTGGTGAGCAGATCTCCATTCATAACAATAAACGGTTTGTTTGGAAATTCCGGAAGCAAACCCAGAGCACCAGCAGTACCGAGTTTGCTTTGTTCACGCAGGTAGCTTATATCAACTCCCCAGGCTGAACCATCACCAAAGTGATCTTCAATCATCTCTGACATATAATTAACCGCAATAGAGAATCGACTAAATCCTTGGGATTTGAAGCTTTCGAGAATAATCTCCAGTATAGGTTTTCCCCCGATCTGCAAGAGAGGCTTAGGACATGTCTCTGTTAACGGTCTGAGCCGCGTTCCCATACCACCTGCCATAATCACAACAAGATTATCGTGCGTTGCCGTCGCCATATATTCCTTGAGCAACTCCAGGCTAACCACCCGTCCTTGATCATCCAACAATGGAATCTGGTTTACACACTGATCGTGCATGATTCGCTGGATGGTGGTTGCATCCTCTCCTGCATTCACAACAATGGGATTGACGTTCGTCACAAGATCAACCGACCGGTCCAAAGAAAGACCTCGCAGAAGGCCCCGCCGAACATCTCCATCGGTTACTGTTCCTATCAGACGGTCGGTTGAATCGACCACCAGGGCAACCTGGGTGACGCTCTGATCGATAACTCGCAAAGTTTCCCGAATGGTTGCTCCCGGTGCGACTGACGCTTTCTTCCAGTTTTTCATATTCTATTATTCTTTCTCAGCAGTAATGTTCATGAGTATATATAGAGCAAGTCAGATACTCTCGAAACAGAGTTTGAGCCCTTGTTCAAGATCAATCCTGGGGATCCAACCAGTGGTTCGGCACAACCGCTCATTGTTCAGGACCAACTGGTTGGTCATTTCCCCAATTGATGTATCAGAGGCATCATGTGGCAGCCCCGACAATCCTGCAAGAATCTCCACTGCGTCCCCTATTTTCACCCCTCTACCTGTTGAAACATTAACAACCAACGCTTCATGGATGATGTTTGAACTGCCCAAACGCACCAACGCTTCCACCGCATCGTCCACATAGATAAAATCGCGCACAGGCCGTTCGTCAAATACTTTGAGTGACTCTCTACGTGGAATCTGGCGCATTAATCGACCCAGCACGGTGTTTTCTGAAGCGTCGGGGCCGTACACGTTAGATAACCGGGCTACAACTGCCCCACTTATACGATCAGGGACATATGACCGAACAAGCATCTCTGCAGCAAGCTTACTGCCTGTGTAAAGGCTTCCAGGTTCTATTGGATCATCCTCAATAGCAGGACGATTCAGATGCAAACCGTAAACTATACCCGTGGAAGGTAACACAAATCTGACATTACCAATGTGTTCACAAATTGTGAGGGCTTTAAATACCAGTTCCACATTGAACACAAAGGCATCCGCAGGTCTTTTTTCACATTCATTCCCGTCCGCCAGACCCGCCATATGAAAATAAACGCCGCCCCCCTGAAGATGTTCTATAATGAAATCTCCGGCCTGGTCAAGGGAGGACTGAACGTGTTGATATCCTTTTATGATAAACGGGGCTGGGGCGAGATCTACTCCAAAAACGGATACACCGGATGAGACCAGTTTATAGGCCAATCGCCGACCTAAAAAACCATTGGATCCTGATACAACTGCTTTTGCTAATCTTATTGTCGGGGTTATCATATTTTGGCTATTTCTTGCGCGCGAT
>JAABPS010000532.1 GCA_011391835.1 Desulfobacteraceae bacterium | reverse complement strand
TACCGGTCACCACATCAAGTCTTACGACGCAGATTAAGTGGTGCACATGCAACTTGAATTCACCGGCGATAGCTTCGAACGCCTGGTTCGAATTCTCTCTCTGCCTTTCGCTGGGTACGCATGTTGTCGGCGTTCAGGGCTCTCTCCAATATTTTGTCATTTCCAAGTATGTGAATGACGCCGTCCAGCCGATCATGACAAGTCCGGTGAGCGCTTCAATGCCGGTGAGCAAACGAATTCTTCCTACCGGATAGATGTCACCAAAACCCAGAGAAGTATAGGTTTCGGTCGAGAAGTATATGAAACTTGAAAACTTGTCCGAGAAAGTTCCGCCAAAAGTCCCGAGTGCGAATTTGTCTCGAAGGAGGAAACACGCTGCGCCAAACAACGTGATTTGAAGGAGATGACTGAACATCGCAGCCAAGATCACGAATAACAGCCTCGCCCGGCTGGGAATGGTGGTCATCCTGCCGAGAGAGCTCTTTAAAACGCTCAACACCTCGAAGTGGATGAACGTGCAGGCAACGACGAGCAGAGTGCTTATAAGACCTGCTCTAATCATCTACGGTCCTCCATTCGGTATTCGGTACACCGACTGCGATGACTGTGCTTGGTCATAGGTTTGCCGTTAGTTGCTGATTTGAACGTGGACATCAGCGGAAGATAGGTATCCCGGCAATCCGCTGAATGGACTTATTGGACAATGATGCGTTTTTATCTCCTATCCGATGTCAATGGCTTCCACCTTGTACTTTAATTGCTTTAATATTCTACCGGCATCACATACCGGCATAACTGTCAAGAACATACAGGTAGCAGGCCAACATCAGTAACAATGGCAGCTCATCAAGTTCATTAAATTGCGCTCCGATTTTCACTACAGACTGCATTTTCAGCAGATCAAATAACTTTGGCTTCAGCACAAACAGCAATTCATTCTGTTCATTATAGAAGCCCCGTCCTGTTCCCCAAAAGTTGGTTGATTTCCAGTGAAATTTGCTTCCTTTGACAAACTCCACCCATCCATCTCCCCAGAATTTAGGCCGATAGACTGCAAAGTCATCGTCTTCTCCGTCCTCTCGGATGCTCAGTCGCCGTTTCAGAATTCCTGTTCCCTTTAATATCCAACGTTCCGTTTCCGTATTTGCGATTGTCAACGCACCATAAGCAGTCCTATCTGGTGCAATGCGCAATTCCTCTAACAAACGATTCTCGGAATATAACTCAAAACGACGCTCAAGTGCCGATGGCTGAATCCAATGGAGTTGTAAGCCGATACCAGTTGATAGCGCTTTCACAATGATATAAAACTTCCTCGAACTGTTTCGTTAGTAAAGGCCAACCGTCCAAAATCATGATTTTTCGCGGCTACGCGAAAATATCATGCATTTTCTTGTTGGGAATCTTCTTCCTGTTTCTTCTTCAACGACTCTTGATGCCAATCATTTGTTAGGGCTACTGCCTGCTGTATGAAACCGTCAAAATATGACACTAGGTTGCCGACATCTCTATTCTCAAACCCCATCCGAAACTCGAACGAGGCAAGGGGCTTCTCTTTTCGAAGGAAGGCAATGCTATACATTACCGACTTGCCAATCTTGTTCTGAATTTCATAGGCCCCAGCGTGCGGGAAAACACGTTCGTCTAAGGAATCGATGAGTGTATGAAATATCTTGTCGTCAAGCACGCCGAGGACGGCAACGCCGTCTCTGGGAAGCGAACCGTTTCCTGATCGCCCGACTGTGCCATCACGGTGAAGCATCATCGAGAGGGCAGATTCGCCATCGCATTCGATCTCGATTCTAATCTGGTCAATATCGTCTTTATTCATTTTCTTGTTCCCAACTGCGGAGCTAAGCGGCCCGGCAAAGCCGGGTCCGACTTGAGCGAAATGTTAAGCTTGATATTATTTTCATATTATTTTTGCCAGCGTAATAGATATTGTAAAAACAATGACAGAAACAATTAACATGATATATTTTTCTCTTAGCATTGCCAACCTGAATTTGGGGTATGTGAAAATTGTAAGAAGGGCAATCCCTATCCAATAAAATACCCGTGCAGAATCGAAATTAGTTGATGCAAAAATCATATTTAGAAATAAAGCAAGAGATATCGTATTCAATATTACAAATATTAAGCTTAA
>JAABPS010000531.1 GCA_011391835.1 Desulfobacteraceae bacterium | reverse complement strand
GGTGATTGAGATTAATGAGGAGGCGGGCCAGCAGCCTGCGGATCAGATTTTGCAGACGCAAAATGTGAAAGATTTAATTGAAAAGTTTGATGAAATAGCTGTAGGGCATTGCTTCTGCAGGCATCACAAGGACATGGAAGGGCGTTCATGTAAACAGACAGATATGCGGGAGAACTGTTTCACGTTTGGAAAATCAGCCCGGTTTACGTCTGAGCAGGGGTTCATGCGCATGATCAGCAAGAAAGAGGCTCTTGAAATACTGCTAAAATCCCAGGAAGAAGGATTGATTCACAAAGCGTTTCACCCGAATTTTGACATTACCAAGGATGAAACCAGTATTTGCAACTGCTGCAAATGCTGCTGCGGAAATTCGGTGGACAATCAGATTGGACCGATTGTCAATGTAAGCCATTTCCTTGCAAAGGTGGATTCAGAGCACTGTACGGGCTGTGAAGCATGTCTGGGGTATTGTCATACAGATGCGATTGCCATGGGCAGCGATAATGTGGTGCATGTGAATGAGGATCACTGTCTGGGATGCGGCGTGTGCGCATATATGTGCCCTGAAGACGCCATTCATTTAATGGAATCCAAACGGATTGTACGAATTGCTCCGCCGAGAAAAAGTGCTGCGTAGGCAAATGGTTCAATTAAAAGCGAAGCTTTAACCGCTGCAGGCGGATTTTCATTTCATGAATAATTTCTCTTTCCTTTTGCTCGTTTTCCGCTTCAAAGGTAACAGAAAAGCGGATATATTTTCCTGCATCATCCCAGGGAACTGTGGAAATTTGCGCTTCCTTGATTAAAAATTCAGAAAAGTCGCCTGCTGTATTAAATGTCACTCCGGATTCAGTTCCAGCAGGACAGGCTACATAGCAGTAAAAGGTTGCTTTGGGTTTGGCTACGGAAAATCCGATGTCATTGAGTGCGCTGACCAGCAGATCAAATCTCCGGGAATACTTCTCACAGATACGGTGTGTGATTTCCGGATGCGCAAGCGCAAAAATTCCTGCCCGCTGAATAGCTCGAAACTGGCCGGAATCCGTGTTGTCTTTTACCGTACCATAGGCGCTGATCAATTTTTTATTGCCAGCAACAAAGGCAATGCGCCAGCCGGTCATATTAAAGGCTTTGGATAACGAATGGACTTCAACTCCCACCTGATCCGCCCCATCCACGGTTAAAAAGCTAAATGGCTTATACCCGTCATAGGTTAAAGCCGCATACGCGGCATCCTGAATAATGACAATATTATTCTTCAGAGCAAATTCAATGAGGTCTTGAAAAAACGCTTTTGTAGCAACCTGGCCCGTTGGATTGTTCGGGTAATTGACGTAAAACAGTTTTGCCCTGTTCACGATTTTTTTTGGGATGGCTTTTAAGTCCGGTAAAAAGTTGTTGCCTGCCACGAGAGGAACCGGATACACATCTCCTCCCACATACCGGGTGTAAGTCCCAGTCACGGGATATCCGGGAATGGTGCTCAGGGTAATGTCTCCGGGGTTAATCATGGTTAGCGGCAGCATGGCAAGAATCGGTTTAGAGCCAATGCCGTGCAAAATCTGCTCCTCTGCATTGAGGCCATTGACCTGATACACCTGTTCTAAGTACCTGGCAGCAGCATGCTGAAATTCGGGGATGCCATTATCCGCATACCACCGGTTGCCGGCTTTGCCGGATTCTTCTGACAATATCTGGACAATTCCAGGATCTGCCGGTTGATCCGGCTCACCCACACCCATGTCAATAATGAGGATATCTGGATGCTTTTTGCGGGCTTCGGCTTTTGCCCGTTTAATTTTTTCAAATTTATAGATTTCGGTTGATTGGCCAAATTGTTTTCCGCCCAGTCTTTCTGCTACAATGATTTCCATGTGCTATCCTTTTCCTTGTTTTTTCATATAAGACCCAGCAGGGTTGCTGCATTTAATCCTTTAATCTTCTGAATATCCTCATGCGTTAATTCCGCTTGTTCAAGTTCAGCAAAGTATCGCTCCGGCTTTAACAGCGGGTAGTCGCTGCCAAACAGAATTTTGTCAATTCCAGCGCATTTTTTTGCCAGGCTGTAAATGTCTGGCCGATACAGAAACGGCGAAGCAGCAGTATCAAAAAATACATTTTTCAGCGTATCACTGACTTCTTTTTTCATCAGGCTATAAAAAAAGATGCC
>JAABPS010000530.1 GCA_011391835.1 Desulfobacteraceae bacterium | reverse complement strand
GGGAAAATTCACCAAGTTTATGACCTACCATGTCTTCTGATATAAAAACTGGAATAAATTTTCTTCCATTATGAACGGCCAGCGTCATACCGACCATTTCTGGGACAATGGTTGATCTTCTGGACCATGTTTTTAGTACTTTATTACTCCTGGTCTCCTGAGCTTCCATCACTTTACTGAATAATTTTGGCTCTACATATGGACCCTTTTTCAAAGACCGAGGCATATATTCTCCTGTCACGCTATGATGTTAATTTCCAAACAATTTCCTTGCCAAATTGACCATTCAATTCAAACCGACAATTGGCAATACTATTTTTTGCTTCGTTTCCTGACGATGTAGCTGCTATCCTTTTTCTTCTTCCGTGTCTTAAAACCTTTTGATGGAACACCCCATGGGGAACACGGATGTCTTCCACCAGAAGATCGTCCTTCTCCCCCGCCCATGGGATGATCAACTGGGTTCATTGCAACCCCCCTGACCCTTGGCCTTCTGCCGCTCCAGCGACTGCGACCGGCTTTGCCTATAGAAATATTTTCATGGATAACGTTTCCCAACTGCCCAATGGTTGCTTTACATGTCAACAGAACTAATCGAACTTCACCAGAGGGTAATTTAACGTGTGCGTATCTATCCTCTTTGGCCATCAATTGGGCAAATGTCCCAGCACTTCTAACAATTTGTCCGCCTTTTCCTGGCCGTAACTCGATATTATGTATAAATGTACCCAGCGGTATATTATTGAGTGGGAGCGTATTCCCCGGCTTAATATCCGCCTGTGAACCCGACATCACAACGTCATCAACAGAAAGATTCAATGGCGCTATAATATATCTTTTTTCACCATCTGCATAATGCAAAAGAGCAATTCTCGTACTTCGGTTCGGGTCATATTCAATCGTAGCTACCTTTGCCGGAATACCGATTTTATCTCTTTTAAAATCGATGACCCGATAATGTCTTTTATGCCCGCCACCGCGGTGCCTGCAGGTAATATGTCCATGCACATTTCTCCCGCTTGACTTTTTAAGCACACGAAGAAGGCTCTTCTCAGGAGTGGTTCTGGTAATCTCCTCAAAGGTTGAGTATTCCTGGAACCGCCGCCCAGGAGAAGTTGCTTTCACTTTTTTTACAGCCATGATCTATTCCTCTTTTAAGCACCTTCAAAAAAATCGATTCGCTCGCCAGGCATCAAGGTGACAACTGCTTTTTTCCAGTCCTTCTGTCTCCCGGCAACTCTTCCCCTGCGCTTTGGTTTTCCTTTCACCTGAATGGTTCTTACGCCGGCCACTTTGACCTTAAAAATCCTTTCAACGGCCTTTTTGATATCAATTCGATTCGCATGGCGATCCACTTCAAATGATAGCTGATTCGAAGCCTCTTTCTGGATATTGGTCTTCTCTGTAATCAGGGGACGAATAATTATATCATATTGAATCATTTACGCAGCCTCCCTTCAATAGTATTCACAGAGGCCTCTATAAGTACCAATTTTTTATATCTAAGAATATCATACACATTCAATCCATCGCTTCGAAGCACTTTTATATTTTCAACATTTCTTGCTGAAAGTTCAAGTTTCTCATCCTTCTTTTCGGTTACAATCAGTCCATTATCAATTCCCAATATATTTAGTATGGAAACAAATTCCTTAGTTTTAACCTGCTGAAGTTCGAACTGATTAAGCACCATGAGATCCTTGTCATGAAATTTACTGCTCAACGCCATCTTAAGCGCCAGTCGTCTTACCTTTTTAGGGACCTTATAAGAATAAGACCTTGGATCCGGACCGAATATTACACCGCCGCCTCTGAGCAATGGATCTTTTATGTCACCGCGGCGGGCACGCCCTGTCCCTTTCTGGCGAAAAAGTTTCCGCCCGCTCCCTGTAACATCTGAACGATGTTTTACAGAAGCACTCCCCGATCTCCTGCATGCAAGCTGCATGGTTATGACTTCATGCAATACGCTTGGCTTGACAGCCACATCAAAGAGATCATCTGCCAGATCTTTTTGAGAAACCTTTTTCCCTTGTATATTTAACACATCAACAACAGCCATGATCCTTCTCGCATCAATTCAGAATTTTCAAGAAATGAATGACGACTAAATTTAATGTCGTCACTCATTCGGTTTTATATTATTGTTTATGCTTGTTAAACAGCCTTTCGCTTCTT
>JAABPS010000059.1 GCA_011391835.1 Desulfobacteraceae bacterium | reverse complement strand
TTCCAATTTCCGGCAATCAAAGGTTTTCGGGGTGTCATTTTAACTCCTTTATATATCAGAATGCCATAATAAACAATGTGCCTGATATAGTTCGAATGTAAAGCAGACGATTGTAATGTTGGCAGTGCAGGACAAAATGAAATTGCCTATGAATTAAAATTGAGCACCAATCATCGCTGCAAGATCGATCATTCTGGTTGAATAACCGACTTCATTATCATACCAGGCCAGCACTTTGACCATATCATCAATGGCATATGTTGTCGGGCCGTCAACAATAGAAGATAAGGTGGACCCGTTAAAATCAGAAGACACCAACGGAGCGTCACTATAACCAAGTATTCCTGAAAGAGAGTTCTCTGAGGCATCCTTCAATGCACTGTTCACGTCGGATACGGTAATTCCTGACTTTTCAACGGTTGCCACGAGATCCACAATGGATACATTGGGGGTAGGAACGCGGATGGCAAGTCCATTCAGCTTCCCTGACAGTTCAGGAAGAACCAGGGATACAGCTTTGGCTGCACCTGTCGTAGTCGGGATCATTGAAAGTGCAGCAGCTCGCGCTCTTCGAAGATCTTTGTGCGCAAAATCAAGAAGACGTTGGTCACCGGTGTATGCATGTATGGTCGTCATCAGGCCGCATTTAATTCCAAAATTTTCCAGAAGAATTTTTGCAACAGGTGCAAGGCAATTGGTAGTACAGGACGCATTGGATATAATATTATGTTTTTTGGGATTATACCGATTTGAGTTGACCCCCATCACAATGGTAATATCAGGGTCAGAGGCAGGCGCTGAAATAATCACCTTGCGTGCTCCGGCGGAAAGATGTTTTGATGCATTTTCCCGATCACGAAACAGGCCTGTGCATTCTGCGACAATATCAACACCCATTTCTTTCCATGGCAACTTCGATGGATCTTTGATTGAAGTAATAGCGGTTAATTTTCCATTCACCTCAATTGAGTCATCTTTTGCCACAACAGTGCCCTTTAGTTTGCCATGGACAGAATCATACGTGAGAAGGTGGGCCATCGTAGCTGCATCCGTCAGGTCATTGATTGCAACGATATCAATATCTGAATTATTTAACGAAGCTCTAAAAACCAGACGACCTATTCGACCAAAACCATTAATACCAATTTTTACACTCATGTTGCCTCCTTTAAAACTTTCATCATTAACAAAGCGTCTTCCGTGCCATTAGAATCTGAATAATAACCGGGTCTTCTGCCAATCAAGGTGAAGCCAAGTTTATTGTAAAATGCAATGGCGGGGGTATTCGAAAATCTGACTTCAAGAAACGCTGCTTCAGTTTTTTTGGATGCATCCTTTAAATATCGTTCCAGAAGACGGGAAGCAACGCCATGACGCCGCCATTTATGTTGCACCGCAATTTTTAGAATGTGCATTTCATTTTCGTATAAGCGAAAACACAGGTATGCGATGATTTGGTCCAGATCATCTGCATTTTGGCGTTTTGCAGCATACATAAAAGCCTGTTTACATAACAATTCATTTACAAACGAAGAATGGCTCCATGGCCGGTCAAAAGATATTTTTTCGATCTCCAGGATCTGATTGATATCATTTTTTGATATGGTGCAGAAATCAAGTGCGGCAATCATTTAACTCCTTTTGTTGCCTTTTAAGATGCCGCTGGCAAGAGAAATACTCTTTTTCCCAAATGTTTCCAAACTAACAGCGAGCGATCCTAAATCCATACCTTTTCGGGTGTTAACTGCTTTAATCAGAATGGGCAGATTTACACCGGAAATAACTTCAACCTTGCCTTCCTCAAGAAATGAATAGCTGAGATTGGAAGGAGTTCCACCAAACATATCTGTTAAGATCAAAATACCCATTTTTTGATTGACGGAATCAATCCCTTCTGAAATTTTTTCTCTGAGTTTGTCTGCGTTTTTTGTCAAATCTATTGACACAGAGACCAGGTTTTCGGGCCGGCTGCCTAAAATAAATTCAACAGCCTCGATCAGGGCGTTTCCTAATTGAGCATGTGTTACTACAACAATTCCAATCATAGCGTTCCTATTTCAGTTAATTATGTGCATCTGTTTGAATATACCGCTCTCAGGCTCAGTTCAAAAACAATATTTATTTCAGTAAAAGGGCTGATCCTAACGGCTAATATCTCGGTGTATAATTTCAATGAGTTTACCCTGATGTTTCAAGTGCTCAAAAATGGTATTTGCAATTGTTACTGAACGATGCCTGCCACCGGTGCATCCAATAGAAATAGTCAGATAAGCTTTGCGCTCTTTTTCATATAAAGGTATTAAATAGTCAAGAAAATTCAGGTAGTTTTGAATAAAAATTTGGGTGTTTTTATTATCCAGAATGAACCTTTTCACTGCATCATCCAACCCATCAAGATCTTTTAATTTTGGAATAAAATAAGGATTTGAAAGAAATCGAACGTCCATAATAAGATCTGAGTTCTGGGGAATACCGTATTTAAATCCAAAAGAGAGAATGTCTATTCTCATTTGCATGAGTTTTTTGCTTTTCTGTGCGATGTCAAAAATAACTGTTTTAAGTTCATGAACATTATAGTGGGATGTATCTATAATTTTGTCTGCACTGTCTCTGAGTGTTTTTAGCTGTTCGCGTTCAGCACGGATTCCTTCGATAAGACTTTTCCCCTGAGAGAGAGGATGATGTCGCCTTGTCTGACTGTAGCGTTGAAGCAGGATATCATCTTCAGCCTCGAGGAAGATAATTTGAAAGGAATATTTCTTTTTTTTTATAGAATTAAAAATAGATGAATGTTTAGGCAGAAACCCTTTCTCCCTAAGATCCATTACAAAGGCAAAGCCTGCAATTTCAGTATCATTTTCAATGGGCAAATCAAGGAACTTCGGAAGAAGCGCAACAGGCATATTGTCAACGCAATAAAACCCGATATCTTCGAATGCGTCGATTGCTGTGCTCTTTCCGGAGCCGGATAGACCGGTAATGATGATGATGCTCAAGTTCATTTAGTTGATTATGTTTTTCCTATAACTGATCCGTTAATGAACAAAAACGATAACCTTTATTTTGAAAGGAGATTAAAAATAAAAAGTAATTCGAAATTACTTTAAAGAGTGTTCCTTTTGTGAATTTAAATAAAAAAAGGTGAATCAAAAATCTTCATCCACATTACGAATTATGTCATATATTTCATCCGAATTTGATGCTGTTAATAGTTTCTCCCTAAAAGAGTTTACTTTAAGTATCTTTGAGAGTTGCGCAAGAAGTTTCAGATGGAGTCCTGCGGAATTCTCAGGTGATATAAGCAGAAAAAATATATGGGCAGGCTGTCCATCCAGAGAGTCAAAGTTCACCCCTTTCCGGCTCAGTCCGAAACCTAAAATTAACGAATCAATTCCCTTTAGTTTACCATGCGGAATGCCAATACCACTACCTATTCCGGTACTTCCAAGTTTTTCCCTTTCCAGGATAACGCGAACAATATCTTTATGATTTATCGAAAGAAGACGTGCGGTAGGAGTTACCAGTTCTTCAATAATTCCCTTTTTATCTTGAGATTTTAAATCATCAAGGATGGCTTCTTTTATTAAATTGTCTAATATTTTCAAATTGTTAAACCGATTATTGTAATCCACCTACGATTTAATTCAGTCCTTATGATGTTATTCGCTGGGTTGTATTAATCCATAATGTCCATCTTTACGGCGGTACAAAACATTCACCTTATCTGTTTTTGAATTCGTGAATACAAGAAAATTGTCATTAATTAAATCAATCTGGAGGATGGCCTCATCGGTATCCATAGGTTTATATTCAATGTTTTTAATTACAATCCTTTTGACGGAGGTATCATCAGGCGTAGCAGCCATGCGTTGGAAAAAATTTTTAGCCTTAAATCTTTCCGTGATTCGTCTCTTTCTGATTTTTTCTTTGCTCTTTTTGATTTGTTTTTCCAGCTTATCCAAAACCATATCGATAGCTGAGTACATATCATTTTTTACTTCTTTTCCGTTTATATTCAGCTTGTCCCCCGAGATATTAATTTCTGCCATATGGCGAAATTTTTCAACGGACAATACCACGCATGCTTCAGCAGGATTATCAAGAAATCTGTCAAAACGATCCAGTTTGTCTTTAACATAGGCTTTTAGATTGTCGGAAGGATCCAGGTTTTTAAACGTTACAGAAGTTTGCATTCATTTCCTCCTATATTTGCTTTCGTTTATTTGATGATAGTACGCCCAGCATTTCTCGATATTTGGCAACTGTCCGACGGGCGATATTTATATTTGATTCCTTGAGCATAGCCGAAAGCTTGTCATCGCTATAGGGCTTTTTCGGGTTCTCGCTTAATATCATTTGTCTGATTTTATCCTGAACACTCGCGGATGCGACCGCACTACCATAGAGGCGTTTAATTGGGCTATTGAAAAAATATTTTAGTTCATAAATACCTTGAGGTGTATAGGCATATTTATTTGTTGTAACCCTGCTAATAGTTGATTCATGCATGCTAATATCTTGCGCCACATCCCTGAGCACCATGGGTTTGAGATAGGAAATACCCTGTTCGAAGAAATCACGCTGGAATCGGAGTATGCTTTCCATTACTTTGTATATTGTTTTTTGGCGCTGATGAATGCTTTTAATCAGCCATGTTGCAGACCGCATCTTGTCCTGGATATAGTTTTTTGTGTTTTCAGGGATTTTATTGTTACGAGCCATAGATTTTTTATAAAATGAATTAATGCGAAGTTTTGGCATGCCATCGTCATTCAGCGTTATTACAAACTCATTTTCATATTTATAGATAAAAATATCCGGATAAATATATTGAGTTTCTTCTTCAGAAAATTGCCTGCCGGGTCTTGGTTCCAGCCCTTTAATAATATCAACGGCAGCAATGGTATCATCCAGACTGATTTTCAACGATTTTGATATAGCTTTATAATTTTTATTTTCAATATGATTGAGATGGTTTTTGATAATTTCAGTTACAATGGGGTTGTTCACGTTGAGATGCCTAAGCTGGATCAGGAGGCACTCTTTAAGATCGCGGGAACAAACGCCCACAGGATCAAATGTTTGCATCCGTTTCAAAAGCTGTTCAACCGTCTCAATGGATTCGCCGCTCAATCGTACCAGTTCTTCAACGGGGATGTCGAGATATCCGTCATTGTTCAAGTTGCCAATAATAAGGCTTCCAATTCGTTGCTCATTTTCTGTTGGAGATGTCATTAGAAGCTGCCAGAGAAGGTGCTCGTTCAGGGATTCTTTACGGGCAGTGAAGGATTCATAATTGATGGAATCCTTTTTTTCAGTTTCAAAATTCATCTTGCTTGGCGCATTATATTCCTCGATGTAATTGCTCCAGTCGATTTCATCATGAATTTTATCATCTATTGTGACTTCCTTTTCAGCAGGATTGTCCGTGAGCTCAGGCTCTGTTTTATCGACTGGCTGGTCATCGGCAGCCATCTCCTGTATTTCCTCCAGCGCCGGGTTCTGCTCCAATTCCTGATTGATTGTTTCCATGAGCTCCAGTCTGGACATCTGCAGAAGCTTAATCGCCATCTGCAGCTGAGGCGTCATGATCAGCTGCTGCGAAAGTTTGAGTTGTTGTCTTAATTCAAATGCCATTTTATAATTTAAACTCGTCTCCCAGATATATTCTGCGAGCGATATCGCTGGAAGCTATTTTTTTAGGATTGCCGGATTCAATGACTTTGCCTTCATTTAAAATGTATGCCTGATCACACACACCCAGTGTATCCCTTACATTATGATCTGAAATAAGGACTCCGATACCTCTTTTTTTTAGATGAGTGACAATATTTTTTATATCAATAATAGCCAGCGGATCTATTCCTGCGAAGGGCTCATCCAGAAGCATAAACGAAGGATTTGTTGCGAGGGATCGCGCAATCTCAAGACGCCGTTTTTCTCCGCCTGAAAGCAGGAAGGCTTTTTGATTGGCCAGGTGCTTTATACCCAGCTCATCCAGAAGCTCGTCTGCTCGAGATGACTGTTCTGATGCAGATAAAGCCAGTGTTTCAAGGATCGCCATAATATTTTGTTTTGCCGTCAGTTTTCTAAATATGGAAGGCTCTTGCGGGAGATACCCAATGCCGCGCCTGGCTCTTATATACATGGGGTCATCCGTAATATCTTCATCGTCCAAAAATACCTTGCCACTATCTGGTTTGATCATGCCAATTGCCATATAAAATGTTGTGGTTTTGCCGGCGCCATTGGGCCCCAGGAGCCCGAACACACCTTTGCTTGAAATATTCAGGCTCACAGAATCAACCACTTTTCGTCCACTGTAGATTTTCAGAAGATTTTTAAGAGAAAGTACCGCCATGGTATTTGTTCAATCCTTTTTATTGTCAATTGCTGTTTAGCGCCAGGGTCATTATGCGTTTTACTTAGAGAGACATATCCCCGGTAAATTCACCCCTCACCCCGTCAAAAGTTAAGTGATTTGTATTTAAGTCAATAGACATCGAATTTGCCATGAGACTTGATTTGCCATCAAAAATTTTTACAGGAGTTTTGGAGTATATTTTACGGTTTTCATGATCATAATACAATACGTCTGTATTGAGGCTGTAATCTTCATTTTTCACTACTACATTACCAATGATTTCAATGTTGCTTGACTCAGTATCTAAAATACCTTTATCAGCGGTAAGATATATTTGTTTATTCCCTTTTAAAAAATATGTTGCAGACAGTTCGTTAAAAATGGCTTGTTTCTTCTGGATAATATATTGAGCAGAACTGGCATCCAAACTCCATTCCTTTATGCCATCGCGCGTAGTTTCCTGATGAACTTTGTCTATGGATATGGACGCGTCATTCTTGATTGCAGAAACAAGCTCTTCAGGACCACTGAAGGTGTGGCGTCTTCCAATATAATAACCGATAATAACAGATACGGTAACTACAATAATAGAAATTAAAAAAATCTTAATGGTCTTTGAATTAATCTTAATTGGAATCTTCATTATAAAAACCTTTCCAGTGTTTTTTCCCAGAGCCCTTTTGCTTTTAAAATTGCTTCACACGTTTCTCTTACAGCTCCTTCTCCACCTTTTGCAGATGTTACCATATCTGCTTGCTCCCGTAAAATTTCGTGGGCATTAGCAACTGCAACAGAAAATCCAACCTTTTTCATAAGCTTCAGATCAGGAAGATCATCTCCAATGAAAGCTGCTTGCTCGGCTGTTTTTTTTATCTGTTTTAGTATATTGTTTAGTTCATCGGCTTTATTGGAAACTGCTTCAAAAACATGAACAATGCCCAGGTTCTGGCATCTGTGTTTCAGTGCGTTTGAGCGCCTTCCTGAAATAATGCCAACCTGTATGCCGGCATCCAGCAGCAGCCGTATTCCCAGACCATCTTTTGAGTTAAATACCTTTGTCTCTGATGCGTTATCGTTGTAGATAATACTGCCGTCTGTAAGCACGCCATCTACATCCAGCAGAAGAACTTCTATGTGTTCAAGACCCTTATGGATGGCCATCATCATTTTTGTTTTTTTAGGCTGCTGAAGCGGCTTTTCTGATAGCTTTCAGCACAGATATCATTTCATGTAACGTGTCGAGTCTTAATGAGTTCGGGCCATCACACAGCGCCTTGTCAGGTTCCGGATGAACTTCCATGAAAATTCCGTCAACTCCTGCGGCTACTGCAGCTTTTGCCAGAACAGGCGCAAATTCCCGCTGTCCTCCGGAACGTGTGCCAGATCCTCCAGGGAGTTGTATACTATGGGTAATATCAAAGATAACAGGCCAGCCTGTATCCTGCATGATCTTAATTCCTCGAAAATCGACCACTAAATTATTATAACCGAACATGGTGCCACGTTCGGTGATGAACATCTGTTCATTCCCTGTGGACGTTACCTTTTCAATAACATTTAACATATCCCACGGGGCTAGAAATTGACCTTTTTTTATATTTACCGGCTTCTTGGTTTTAGCAACTTCTAAAATAAAATCGGTCTGCCTGCACAAAAAAGCAGGGACCTGGATGATATCCAGAACTTTTGCCGCTCTATCTATTTCGCTGATTCGATGGACATCAGACAACACCATAATATTGAGCTCTGACTTTATGCGCTGCAGAATTTCCAGGCCATTTTCAATGCCCGGCCCCCTGAAAGACCGAATCGATGTTCGATTTGCCTTGTCATAAGAGGCCTTGAATATCAGGGGGATGTCTAATTTAACCGAGAGTTTTTTAAGAAATTCTGCGATTAAAAATGTTGTTTCATAATTTTCAATTACACAGGGTCCAGATATTAAAACCAGCGGGAATCCATGTCCAATGATAATATTTCCAATTTTAACGGTGTGCGCCATGTTTCTGCATTTGTAAAGTGTTTTTGGAGTCAATTTTCAAGTGGCTGTTTCCCTGTCATCATTTACCAGTTAATCAATATCTTCTATCCGGTTAGAAACGTTGTTTCACCGTTGAATTATTCATCTGTCAAAGGTTTTTTGCTTTTAGAAATTATATAATTAGCTTGGTTGTTTCTAAAAGTCAATAAACGAAAAACAGGCCTTGATTATCCGTATTTGAACTGTTAATATCTCCCTTTTTAAAAGGATTCAAATGTGTTATAGCGTTGGTAAAATTCTAACATGGCTCCTATAGCATTAAACGTTGTCCGTTTTCCAGGGGTATTTGAAATAAGAGAGAAGACATTTCGTTACACATCAGGCATACAAGGGGCAGGCATGAAAGCTCGTTGCAGCGCTGAATAGTTGGAATGGTGGTGTGTCATATCGAAGAGGGAATTTTTTATGGGAAAGACGAAGGTAAATAAATCGTATAAAGAGATTAACGAAAAAATAAAATCAGGGAAAGCGGTTGTTGTAACAGCAGAAGAGATCATTGATATTGTAAAAGCTGAAGGGCCGGTGAATGCTGCAAAGCATGTGGATGTTGTTACCACCGGTACCTTTGCACCCATGTGTTCTTCCGGCGTATTATTGAACTTTGGGCACGCTACGCCGACGATTAAAGCCTCCAAAGTATGGCTCAATAATGTTTCTGCATACGCGGGAATTGCCGCTGTTGATTGTTATCTGGGTGCTGCAGAGCCATGCGAAGATGATCCATTAAACAAGGTATATCCGGGAGAATTTAAGTATGGCGGCGGGCATGTGATACAGGATCTGGTTGCAGGGAAAAAAGTCCATTTAAAGGCAACCGCTTACGGGACGACTTGCTACCCCCGCAGAGAACTGGAGAAAGATATTTCCCTTCGTACGCTGCCTTATGCGACTCTCTGTAATCCGAGAAACGGTTATCAGAACTATAATTGCGCTGTAAATTTATCCGGGAAAATAATTTATACCTACATGGGAGCGCTAAAACCCAGGGCAGGAAATGCAAATTATTGTTCTGCGGGGCAATTGAGTCCTTTGTTCAATGATCCTTTTTATCAAACCATCGGGATTGGTACGAGAATTTTTCTTGGCGGCGGGGTAGGCTATGTTGCGTGGTTTGGCACACAGCATAATCCAGGAGTGAAGCGGACGGATAAAGGCATACCGGTAGCACCTGCCGGGACCATGTGGGTCATGGGAGACTTGAAACAAATGAGCCCGGAATGGCTCGTCGGCGTCAGCATTCAGGGCTATGGATGTTCCCTTTCCGTTGGTCTGGGTGTTCCGATTCCAATTTTAAATGAAGAGATCGTGAAACAGACAGCTATTTCCGATGAGGATATCTTTACGCAAATTATTGATTATGGAAATGATTATCCAAATGGTGCTACAAAAAGTTATGGCCAGGTAAGCTATGCGGAGCTGAAAAGCGGGTTAATAAAATTTAATGGAAAAGAAGTCCCCACAGTCCCCCTTTCAAGTATCGTAAAGGCCCGTGATATTGCCAATACCTTGAAGGAATGGATTTCAAAGGGAAAGTTCTTTATTGGAGAACCTCAGTGTACACTCCCTGCCTAATTTTTTAGGGTAACAAGAGAGACCTGGTGTACAATCAAAAATGCTGTTTCGCTATACTGAACTGCTGGACATGCGTGATTTATGCCGGAGATTTTAAGGGCCTTTATAGCGATTGAACTTCCGGGGAAAGCGGTATCTTCTGTTGTAAGGATTCAGGAAGAACTGAGATCATACCACTTTAAGATTCGATGGGTGAAACCGGAAAATATGCATTTGACGCTTAAGTTTCTTGGGGATATACATGTGGATGATGCAGGCAAAATAGAAGACGCAATTTCGGATGCAGCCAAAGATTATGGCCCCATGCAGTTTTCAGTAAAAGGGATAGGTGTTTTTCCGGGAGTGAAAAGACCCCAGGTTGTCTGGTGCGGGCTTAAGGGCGATACGGCCTCTTTAATACAGTTACAGATTCATTTGGATGAGAAATTAAGCGATATGGGTTTTTTAAAAGAGAAAAGAGCTTTTAAAGTGCATCTGACTCTGGGAAGAGTAAAAGGATCTGTTTCACCTGAAAAAATGATTGATGCCATGAGAGACATGAGCGCTTTTGAGTCAGAGCCTTTTCAGTTGGATACAGTGACTCTGTTTCGCAGCGATCTTCAGCCTTCAGGGGCTGTTTATACAAAATTAAAGAGCGTATCTTTATAAAATAAGAGATTGCCATACCGGCAACAATGATCTGGCAAGACTCTTCACATTTATATGTATGTAAGATACAGGCTGGCTAAAAACAGGATGATTTGTAACAAGTAAGCACAATTCGGAAACTTAGAGGAGGAAAACATGAATGATTTACCGGACAAGGAGAAAGCGATAGAGACCGCGATGGTCCAGATAGAACGTCAGTTCGGCAAAGGTTCGATTATGAAGCTTGGGAGCAAGCCGGTTGTCGATGTTCCTGTTATTTCTACGGGTTCTCTTGCACTGGATAAGGCACTGGGTATTGGCGGGATTCCGAGAGGACGGGTCACTGAGATTTTTGGCCCTGAATCATCCGGTAAAACAACTCTGGCCCTTCATGCAGTTGCCGAGGCGCAGAAAAAAGGGGGGATTGCTGCGTTTATTGATGCTGAACATGCGCTGGATGTTGTATATGCAAAAAAACTGGGCGTGAATTGTGACGAGCTTCTTGTGGCCCAGCCGGATACCGGGGAGCAGGCACTGGAAATTACGGAGATGCTTGTCCGAAGCGGTGCGATTGACGTGCTGGTTATTGATTCGGTGGCAGCGCTGGTGCCGCGGGCTGAGATTGAAGGCGAGATGGGAGACGCTCATATGGGCCTTCAGGCAAGACTGATGTCGCAGGCATTGAGAAAACTGACAGGAACAATAAGCAAGACAATGACCTCCGTTATTTTCATTAATCAGATTCGCATGAAAATTGGTGTTGTTTTCGGCAACCCTGAGACA
>JAABPS010000058.1 GCA_011391835.1 Desulfobacteraceae bacterium | reverse complement strand
ATAAAGAAAAGGATTGTTTTAATAATGATTCTTCATTCAGGAGGTAACCAATGAAAAAAATTGAAGCAATTATAAAACCATTTAAACTCGATGAAGTTAAAGAAGCGTTAAATGCTTTGGATATCCAGGGAATGACCGTTACAGAAGTGAAAGGATATGGCAGGCAAAAAGGGCATAAAGAGATTTATAGGGGGGCGGAATATACTGTAGATTTTATACCAAAAATAAAAATTGAAATCATCTTGGAGTCCAAAATGGTTAAAAAAACGATAGAAGCGATTGCGAAGGCGGCAAATACGGGGAAAGTTGGTGATGGAAAAATATTTGTGCTCCCCGTTGAAGAAGCCATCCGTATTCGAACAGGTGAGATGGGCAAGGATGCCATTTGAGCAATTTGGTAAACGAGCAGATGATTTTTCACTGGCCACGGGTTGTAAATGGATGGCGAAGAGAAACCACAAATATGTAATGTAATAGGCTTAATTATTACGAAAATGTAATGCAGCATAATTTGTATTTGCTGTAAAAAAGTTAATATATGCTATAAAATTAGATAGATATATGGAAAGACAATGATTGGCATGCTTGATGCATTTTTATTTAATGAATTTATGTGTATTAAAATATTTCGCGCAAAAAAATAAAATTAATAAAGCTCATAAATTAAGGAGGAATTGAGAAAATGTTTAAAGAATGCAAAACCGCAAACGATGTTAAAAAACTTGTAAAAGAAAAAGAGATAAGCTTCATTCAGCTCTGGTTTACAGATGTCCTTGGCTTTTTAAAGAGCTTTGCAATCACTCCGTCAGAATTGGATGAAGGGTTATCTGAAGGTATGGGGTTTGATGGGTCTTCAATTGAGGGATTTGCCCGTATTCACGAAAGCGACATGATAGCGATGCCTGATCCCACCACGTTTCAGATGGTACCCTGGAGAGGTGGAGATAAACCTGTTGCGCGCATGTTTTGCGATATTCTCAATCCGGACGGATCAAATTATGACGGGGATCCGCGATATGCTCTAAAAAGGCTTCTGAATAAAGTCGCAGAAAAAGGATATACGTTCTATGTGGGCCCGGAATTGGAATATTTTTATTTCAAAGATAACACTTCTACAGAAATACTCGACAAAGGCGGATATTTTGATTCAAGGCCGGTTGATCAAGGGAGTAATCTGAGAAGAGAGACTATTTTCGCTTTACAGAGCATGGGGATTCAGGTGGAATACAGCCATCATGAAGTGGCACCGAGCCAGCATGAAATAGATTTACGCTATATTGATGGATTAAAAATGGCGGATATCACCATGACCTACAGAATGGTTGTAAAAGAAATTGCAAGACAGAATAATGTTTATGCGACTTTTATGCCAAAGCCCATGTTCGGCGAAAACGGAAGCGGTATGCATGTTCATCAGTCGCTTTTTAAAGGGGATAAAAATGCTTTTTACAATAAGGATGCGGAATATAATCTGTCTGATACAGCCAGACATTACATTGCTGGAATATTAAAACATGCTCCGGAAATGACGGCTGTGACGAATCAGTGGGTTAATTCCTATAAGCGGCTGGTTCCAGGATATGAAGCGCCGGTTTATGTTTCCTGGGCAAACAGAAATCGATCCGCAATGATAAGAGTCCCGATGTATAAACCCGGGAAGGAAAAGGCTACGAGGATCGAATTTAGATCTCCGGATCCGGCGTGTAACCCCTATCTGGCCTTTGCCGTCATGCTGGGTGCGGGAATGGAAGGCATTGAGAAAAAATATGAACTCCCGGATCCGATTGAAAAAGATATTTTTGAAATGACACCCAAAGAGAGGGAAGAATGGGGAATTACCGCTTTACCGGGGAATTTATATGCCGCGATACTTGAAACGGAAAAGAGTGAGCTGGTTAAAAAAGTTCTGGGCGAGCATATATTTAATAAGTTTATAGAAAATAAAAAAATAGAGTGGGATCGGTACAGAACCCATGTCAGCAAGTTTGAGATTGAACAGTACCTTCCAAGATTATAAGAACCTGCCTTGAAATAAGATGTGACATCCCATCTCTTTTGTTGAAGAAAGAGATGGGATGAAACCCCTCGATAGTATATTCAATAGATGCCTGAATAAACTGATTTAACAAATATTATAAATTATTCGAAAGCGACAGCTGGTTTTTATTGATAGCAATATGATATGTTGGTTGAACGTAATCATGAGAATCTTCCTGGAAAGGAATAAAAGCAAGCAGGATACTTCTGGGTTTAATTTCTATATCTGATACATTGTCCAGGAAAGATTCATTCATGATTATACTCAGCAGGGTTATTTTCAATGTTTGGGCTGCTTCCTCTACGGAAAGAGTCACCGGAGAAATTCTATTCGTGGGAAACTGGGTATTCAATTCACCTGCTGGTTGTGAAAGGGTAGTTTGGATGAGGAGGCGTAAAAAGGTTTTCGGGCTGACTTTAAAACCAGGTATCCAGAAGTAAAAATCGATTTTATCCCAGCCTTTTTGAATACTCTTTGGCAGATTGGCTATCGAGACGAGATCTGCGTAGGATTTAAGCGGTATTCCTGAAATATCACCTTTGATCCGCCAGAAGGGAAAGTAAACGTCTGTGTTTGTTGATGGAGACAAAAAGCCGAACTTTAATTCTTTAAGTTTATTCGAAACAGGTATCCATATGGATGTGCAATTGCTGCAGATCAGCGCCAGGGCATTACGCGCACCTTTCAAATCCCATCCACACCGAGGGCACAATGTAGGGATAAAGTTCAACGACCATGTCGGTTCTCCGCCGGGAAAATTCAACAGGTCAAAGTCATTCGGCAATTTTGTTTTAACCACTTTATCTAAAACGGCATCATAGAGTTTTGTATCTGCATAAAATGGCGAGTAGATGATACTCACTGTTTCGCCAACGTGCGTCTGATGTTGAATTGCTCCAGAAGAAGATGAGAAGAAGTGGTTCATACATGTTCGTATTGCATTTTGAAAAGAAAGTTTGGGTTTTATAAAGTAACCTTTCATATCCGGTGATACAAATCGTAATTTGAGCGCCTGGCTCCGGAGCCCCATTGAAACCGGGAATAATTCTGATTTTATGGCCTGTTGACTCACATCGAGAAATTTATGTTCAATCGTGTTATCAATACACGAAAAGAGCATTCCTTTGAAACGCCAGTAAGGTACAAAAAAAAGATTCTTGCCGGTTGACGCGTTACTCGGGAGAACATACTGGAAGTAGTCTTTGTGAGACAGATAGGATCGTACCCGGCAGTATTGACATGAAAAAAGCCGATCTGTTTCTTCAAGTACTGCCGGTGCACCGCATTGGGGGCATTGGTAGTCAATAACTAATTTCATTATCATTTCATAGTATAAATATCTGTTAAGATAAACATAAAACCACGTCAGGTCTGAATTTCATACTAATTTTATGGATTAAAAAAAATCTTATTGATTTAATGTTCAGTGTAATATACTGTATAAATTCAATAAATATGAATAGATGACCATGTATCAATAAAAAACAATTGATTCTGATTACCCATATATTTCTCAAATAAATATTTTATACATATAGCGCAATGAAATCGGATAAGAAAAAAGTACTCATTGTTGATGATGAAGTTAAACTTTTAAAAATGCTTAAAAAAGCGCTTTTGGTTGATCAAGATTTATATGAAGTTGTTTTGGCGGATAATGCAGATAAAGCAATTGAAATACTAGCGGATGAAGAAATCTCGTTAGTTGTTTCCGATATCAAGATGCCGGGGATGTCCGGGATAGAGCTTTTTGCGATTATTCGGGTAACGTGCCCTCAATTAAAAGTTATTTTTATGACCGCATATGCGACAGATATGATTCGGCGGGCCATTGAGGCAAACAGCCGCCTTCTTTTAATCGAAAAGCCTTTTAGTCATCATCAGCTCCGCGAGATTATTCATGAGATACTGAATGAAAAAAAGACAGGTTTTGATGGTGTGCTGAAAGATATTGAGTTGGCGGATATCATCCAAATGTGTTGTCTCTCTTCAGGGAATGCTTCTATCCGTGTGGACAAAGGTAGTAACAAGGGAATTGTTGTAATTCGAAATGGAGAAATTGTACATGCCGAATGTGATGGATTAAAAGGGGAAAAAGCTTTTTATGAGATAATTTCATGGAAAGGCGGAAAATTTGAATTACTTAAGGATGTTGATCTTCCCGAAAAAACAATCAGCAAAGACTGGAAATTTCTGCTCATTGAAGGGGCGCGACTTTCAGATGAAATTTTAATGTAACCGAGCGATGCCAATATATTTTAAAAAATAATACGACCTTTTGCGTTATCGCTGATGATGCCGTCAGCTATTATACGCCTAATTTGATTGATCCTATAATACATTACTCTATCAGAGGTATTCGATTTGGCATCTATAAATCTTAGAAATAGAATCGTTCAGGTTAAGATAGTCTATTACGGACCTGCCAGAGGGGGCAAGACAACAAATCTTGAATATATTTATCGCCGGTTTATCGATCATGCTAAATCTGAACTGGTGAGTATAAAAACGGATGGAGATAGAACCATTTTTTTTGATTATCTTCCTATAGACATTGGTAAAGTCAGAGGCCATGATGTTAAAATCCAGCTCTATACAGTTCCAGGGCAGGTGATGTACAATGCCACCCGAAGGTTGGTTTTAAAAGGCGTTGATGGGATTGTGTTCGTAGCGGATTCTCTTGTTGACAGAAAAGATAAGAATATTGAATCACTAAAGAATTTAGAAGAAAACCTAATAACCCAGAATACAAGCATCAATACGATACCATTTGTAATTCAATACAATAAAAGAGATCTGGTCAGCCAGGGAGGGATGTCGCTTTTGTCTTTCGAAACGCTTGAGAATGATCTCAATAGCAAACGGAAGGCACCTTCGTTTATGGCAAGCGCTATGCGTGGCGATAATGTTATTGAAACACTGAAAAAAATAACATCTCTTACAATGGCAAGGCTGATAGATAACCTGGTTTAGCTAAGTCTAACCATCCTTGGCAACAAAATTCATCTTGATGGAACCTATTTCGATAACATCGAAATCGTTTAGTTTAACACTCTTATCAATAGATTTTCCATTGATTTTAGGCTTCGCTCCTTCAACATAATTGAAAAAAAAGCCATCCGGGCGTTTGCTTATGGTTGCAGATATTTTTCCAACGGAAAAGCCTTTTGTGACAATATCGCATGTAGGCGCTTTGCCAATTTTGGTTATTTTTTTGTCCAGTATAATTTCCCCTTCACCACCTGTTAAAAACGATAATGATCCAGATGGACCCTTTTGTGTAAAAATTTCTTCCGCTGCATTGGGAACATTCTTGGCAATCATTTCTTTGTATCTATCCGATCGTAAGGCCATGGTTTGATTCATATTCCCTGTCTTTTCATCCGGGATTTTTTCACCTCCTGTATAATTGAACAGGATGGTGTGCTTGCCGATGGTAATGACGTCGCCATTTTTAAGCCAGTGTGAGGCAATGAGCTCATCATTTACAAAAGAACCGTTTTTGCTTTGAAGGTCTGTTACAACAAATCCATCACCTACTGAGTCAATCTTGGCATGGTTACCGGAAACAGCAAGGTTGTCAATAATCATATTATTGTCGCTTCGCCTGCCGATGGTCATTGAATGTCCCTTTTCCAAACGGAAATCTTTAATAAACTCATTTTTAAATTTCAGTGTTAATACGGGCATCGCAGTACCCCCTTATCTAATTAAAATTAATTTGTTTTTATAAAGGTATTTGTCAGTTTAGAAAGAAAACCTTTTATTCTTCTCTTTTTATTTAAAACTTTTTTAATTTTTACAACAATCGACGTGATATTATCATCGCCGCCGCGATTGTTGGCCATATCCACAAGCGCCGTGCATGCTTTATCAGGGGATTCATTTCTCACAATCTCCATAATTTCATCTGGGTTTAATTTATCACTAAGACCATCCGAACCTATAACGATGATATCTCCCTGATAATACGGCATTTCACATATATCGGCAGTTATATTTTTTTCAATACCGATTGCCCGCGTAAGTATATGCTTAAATTCGTCTCCCAGGCTGGCTGTCGCTTTGGGGAAAAGTGAAGCCTGTTCTGCAACCATTGTATGGGGGACAGAGAGAAGATTTATTGATCCGTTATGGACAAGATAGATGGGGCTATCTCCTACATTTGCAGTTATCAGCGTGTCATTTGAAAAATAGAGAGCCGATATTGTGGAGCCCATGCCCCGATAGTGTGTATTGCTTTGAGAAGCTTCATATACTTTACGATTGGACAGAAGAATTCCCGTAATCAGCCGGTTTGCCTCTATTGAAATTGTCCGGTCATAGTTAATAAAATCATCTTTTCGAGTATACTGGTTTTTGATGTAATCAATTATTGTCTCGACCACCAGATGACTTGCTATTTCACCCGCCTGATGACCGCCCATTCCATCTGCAACAAGATAGAGCTTCATTGCATCATCCAGGAATAAGGCGTCTTCATTGTTTGTTCTTTTCCTGCCGATATCAGTGATTCCTGCAGATTCTATGACAACCATATTCCCCGGGACAAATTAAGTTTCAGATGGATTTTCGTGCAAAACCAATATGGTGTGTTATGGATTAAGCACAACTTTCTCTATTTATTTGATAAGATACAATACCATGCACCTCAAGTCAAGTGTACACATCGATGATTAAAAAGTTCTATGTGAAAAAGGAGGGATAAAAAGAGCCGTAGAGAAACAGAGACAAATGGTAACATGCTATTTTATATCCGTATCCAATTTTTTTCGGGCTAAAAGTGCATCAATTTTTTTGGCTATTTCTTTTAAATTGGCAGCCATGTGACCTGCTGTTTGATATCGTGATCGTTTATCTTTTTCCAGTGATTTATCAATGACGGTTACAAGGGGTTTAATTATTTTTGGGTTGTATTTTCTTGGATCAGGGTGTTGAATATTTAAAATACTATTCATCAGTTCCGCAGGGCTGTTTGCATAAAATGGAAGTTCGCCCGTTAACAATTGAAACAGCAGGATGCCCAGAGAAAAAATATCTGACCGCCCATCTACCCTGTTACCTGAAAATTGCTCGGGAGACATATAAAATGGCGTGCCCTTTACAATGCCCGTTTGAGTTTTTGAAGATGTTGAAACTCTTGCGATGCCAAAGTCTGTAATTTTAACCAACCCTGTTTGTAAAAGCATGATATTTGCGGGCTTGATGTCTCTATGGACAATTCCTTTTCGGTGCGCATAATCAAGGGCGTCAGCGATATCCGCGATATATTGAATTACTTTGATCATAGACAGGAGACTGCCTTTTTGTGTGTATTTTCTCAGGTCATGACCTTCTAAAAATTCCATGGCAATATATGCAAGATCGTGTTCTTCGCCGGCGTCATATATCGTAACAATGTTTGGGTGAGATAGCGTGCCTGCACTTTGCGCTTCCCTGAAAAAATCTTCCTTTGCTTTTTCAATTTGTTCAGGTTCGAAATTTTCCGCAAACTTAAATGTTTTAATGGCCGTTTTCCGGTTGATGCGCGGATCAATGCCCAGATAAACAACGCCCATTGCCCCTTTACCCAATTGTTTGATCAATTCATATCTGCCAAGGGTAGGACGGGTACCCGTGCCGGCGGCAAGAAGATCATCTGCCAGGGGCCCCAATCCAAGGGCTGTGTCGCCGAAAACAATTTTATCACTGGCCTCCATCAACCGTTTTATCCGTACCTGTACATCTTTAAATTTTTTGTCGTGCTGTTCGATGGTTCGATATACCATGGCGGCCTTGTTGAATTGCCTCTTTCGTTCATAGTCAAGAGCCAGATTGTAAAGGATATCCTTCATTTCGTCATCCACAGGAATTCTGCGAAATTTGTCATAGGCCATATCCAGCATGCCCTTGTCTTGAAACGAAAGTCCGAGCATTCGGTTCGTTTCCGCTGATTCACGCTCAACCTTTTTCATGCCGGTTTCGGTTGAAAAATATTTTACCGTTATTACCACCAGATATCCAAGAAACAGTTCCGTTATCGGGTAGGTGACACGAATCCAGAGGTTTTTAGAAATAAATAAGTGGATAGAGGCAGCCATCAATAAGGCAAAGACGATCAGAAGCAATATCCCTGAAGAAATGGCTTTTAATTTCGGTAGAGCAAAAGTGATAAGAAGGCCTATCATAAAAATCAGAAGAAGTTCGAAGGAATAATCCCAGGGGGGCTGCCGAATAAATCTTTTGTTTACGATGGACCATATGGTTTGAGCGGAGAATTCTCCAACGGTCATGGATTGATTCGTCGGCGTGTTAATGGGGTTTACAATTCCAGACGCTGAAGCGCTAATGAGGACTATTTTATCTTTAAAAATGGCGAATGGTATCTTATCATTCACTACATCAACATAGGAGAAACTTTTAAATGGGCCTTTTGAGCCTTTAAAACAGATGAGTAGTTCTGAGAAGGGTGTTGTTGGAATTTTAAGACTGCCAAGATAGACGGCTGAGCCCAGATCAACTCTGATCTTGTTATCTGGAATATTCAAATAAACAGATGCGAGTTTTAAATTATACGATGGGATATACGTTCCATTGTAGTTATATAACAGCCTGTCCCTTCTGATCCTGCCATCGATGTCCGGTCCGAAGTTGATATGTCCAATCCCTTTTGCGTGTTCTAAAAAGGGCGGAAGCGGGATGGAAATTTCACTGGAAATGTGGCTTTGGACGTTTGCAGGCACTCGGATATTTTTAATGGTGTGCGTGTGCAGTAACGCTCTGGCATCGACTTTATCTTGCGATCCTATGCCGGTTTCTTTAAAAAAAACAGGCAGAATAACATTGCCTGAATCTTTGATTGCTTCCGCGAGTTTTATGTCATTATCAAGGTTTTTTCGGGCAT
>JAABPS010000057.1 GCA_011391835.1 Desulfobacteraceae bacterium | reverse complement strand
GGCATCATTAATGGATTCAAGAAACAGTGCCCCTTTGGAAAGAGAGGCATCCAATAAATTGTTAATGAACTGCAGTTCAAGCTTGTTCAGTTCATCAATTCCTGCATTCTTCTCCGGTTCGCTCAAAATGATACTCAGCCCTATCACTTTGGGGTTTCCAGAAGTAATTTTACTGATACCATTTGCGATAATTGAACGGGGCCAGGGCCATCTTCCAATGGATTCAATGGAGGCATTATCAATATCAACAATGACGATTTCCTCGGACTGCTCGGGTACACTTTTTGAGGCCATCAGGGTATCGTAAAATTTCAATTCAAGCGAATCAAGAAGGTCTATTCGGATCAGCCAGCAGAAGACAAAAAAGAGAGTCACCAAAATACCGGAAAATAGAGCTGGATGTTTTTTGATAAAATTCATAATGAAAAAAGAGGGGAGATTCTCATATCAGTTATCAGCAAAAGGTTATTGGACAGAACCATATTATCGTATTCAAACAGATTGTCAATAATTGCGATTCAATCCATCGAAAAAGTTTACACTCTAAAGAAGTTATATGTTGTATTTTGTTGGATCATCTATTCCCGCGTCTTTAAATCCTTTTTTTCTGATCAGGCAGCTATCGCATAAACCGCAGGCCTTGCCATCCGGGGAAGGGTCATAACAACTGTGAGTGATGGCGTAATTCACACCCAATTGAATTCCTGTTTGAATAATATCTGCCTTGGTTTTAAAGAGCAGAGGTGCGTGGATCTTTATTTTTGAATTTCCCTGAACCCCTGCTTTTGTGGCCAGATTTGCCAATACTTCAAAGGCATTCAGAAATTCAGGGCGGCAATCCGGATATCCGCTATAGTCCACAGCGTTGACGCCGATGAAAATATCCCATGCGCCAATTACTTCCGCCCATGCCAGCGCATAGGATAGAAAAATAGTATTTCTCGCTGGAACGTAGGTGATCGGAATCGTATTTCGTGTTTCATCATATGTCCCTTTTGGGACGTCAATGGTTTCGGTAAGGGCTGAGCCGCCAATGGGTTTGAGGTCCACACTGAGAACAAGATGGCGCCTGGCATTGAATAATTTTGCTATTGTTTTTGCATATTCAAGTTCAATGGCATGTCGTTGCCCGTAAAAAAAACTAAGGCTGAATATCTGAAAGCCCTCTTTTTTAGCAATGGCCATTACAGTGGTCGAGTCTATACCCCCGCTGGAAAGAATCACCGCTTTTTTCATACACCTCGCTCCTTATCCGGCCATATATATTTATGAATCTGAAGGTGCAGCCGCACATGCAGATGATCATCCAGGATCCATCTGGCCAGCGTGTCTGCAGAGAGCTGGGTAAATACCGGCGAGAACAAGATACGATCATCAGGCAGTTCAGGGGAATGTGCTACCAGAATGTTTTTTGCGTATTCATAATCTTCCCGTGTCCCGATCACAAATTTTATTTGATCGTGTTTATTAAGTCTTTTCAGGTTTTCATAATGGTTCTTTTTATTTTCATTGCTGGACGGGCATTTTATATCAATAATTTTTATACATCGTTTATCAATAGCGCCTGTATCCAGAGTCCCGTTGGTTTCCAGCATCACCTCAAAACCGATGTCAGCAAGGTGGTGAATCAGATGGGGTGTTTCCTTCTGCATGAGAGGCTCTCCGCCTGTAATTTCAACCAGTCTGCAATTGTATTGGCCTATTTTTTCTATTATATCTGATAGGGCCATTTCCGGGCCCTTTTCATACGCAAATTTCGTGTCACAATACGAACATCTCAAATTGCACCCGGAAAGCCTTATAAAAACACAGGGACGTCCAGCGAGAAGAGATTCGCCTTGTATGCTGTAAAATATTTCTGTTACAAAAAGAGACATTTCTGAATTCAAAAATTTACTTTATGTTGAATAAAAACAGATTTATAATACCAGTAATATACTGAAAGTACAAATAAATAATTCGTTCCCGATCGTATCGGCAACCCATTGGAAATTTTACATTGACCAAACGAGAGAGTATCGTTATGTGTCCATTAAATCATTCTTGACACAACCAACGGCATTTTTTATGTTTTTTTTGCATTATGACCGCTCAATAAGAGGAAATTTATATGGTTAGTGCGATATTGCTGGCAGGATATAGTAATAAGCGTGCTGTAAAAAAATACAGCAGAATGGTTGCAGAACATTATGGCGAGGATTTTATCGAGACAGGATATAAACCCTTGCGCGAGTTTGAAGTTACAGAAAACGGCAAAAAAATTAAAAAACCAGTTATCCAG
>JAABPS010000056.1 GCA_011391835.1 Desulfobacteraceae bacterium | reverse complement strand
AAAACTATACGAAAGTGAGCTGATTGATGAGATTATTATTGTAGGTCATCAGATGCTGCTGGAACAGCGGCTTGGCAGAGTTATTCAAACATACAAAAAGCCTTGTCAGATCATCAATCAGAATGCGCACATATCCCAGCAGGCTGTGGATCATTTCAATATTGATATAAAAAAAATGAAGCATAATTCACTGGCAGGAAATGTCATCAAAGGATACGCTGCCAGCAGGGCATATAAGGATAAGAAACATGTTCTG
>JAABPS010000529.1 GCA_011391835.1 Desulfobacteraceae bacterium | reverse complement strand
AGCCAGTTGAAAAAAGGGGCGCGTGTTCCCATCGTGTTTTTGAAGGAGCGCATGGAATCGGTCGATGCCGCTCCGACGTCGGCGGCAGAGGCATATGACGTGACAAAAACCGTCGCCACGACCAAGGAAAAAGAGCAGAAGCGACGGGCGATTATCAAAGCGGCCATACGGGTATTCAGCCAGAAAGGATACCATCAAACCAAAATCGCCGACATCACCAGTTCTCTGAAAATCTCCACGGGCACTTTCTATCTCTATTATCAAAACAAGCGTGAATTATTTATCGAAGTAATTGACGATGTATTTCGCAACATTGTCGGCGAGGCCGCCGCCGCGATCAAGGGGGAAAATGATCCTTTAGAGCGAATGAGAATCAGGGGCAGAGTTTTCTACAAAAATTACACCAAATACAGTGAAATTTTAAACCAGCTGAGAGCCGAACTGGCAAGCGAGGAACAATGGCCGGCGGAGAAAATCAAAAAAATCTATCATGGCCTGACCCAGCCTGTGGTCCGGGAGATCGAAGCGGCTATCAAGGAAGGGATTATTCGTGATATCGATCCCGACCTTTTAGCATACGCGCTGACAGGACTTATTGAAATTATGTCTTTGCGTCTTTCGTTGGATCACAAATACAATCTTGAAAATATTATGGATTTTATTGCGGAGCTGACAATGGTCCACATAGTGCCTTGACTACCAGTCATCCCATGAAGTGTTCCGGCATAGATCAAGTGGTGCACTTGCAACTTGAATTCACCCTATACTGCCCCCCTAGCTGATTTTCTGCTTCTGAAGTGGCCGGCATTCTTCCTGAAAGCAACAAACTTTCGAATTAAATAGTTGACTATAAATTCAAATCATTATAGTAAAACCGCATATGTAATGTCTGTAATTAAGATTTCTAAACCATTCAATCTTATATAAGGGTATTATGGACTGAATACTGAAACCCCATTTCTGAAAAGAGGCGTGGTTTTGTATGTCTTGCACTTTGTTTTTAACTCTTTAGGATAGGGAATTTTACTATAATAGAAATATTTATAAATTAATCTTTCTAAGAAAGAATATGGCCCCAATAGTAAATATTGCAGAGAAAGATTTTGAAAGGGCAAGCAAGCTTTTAGAACTTGCAGGGATAACTTATACCATTTCCGAATCGGGGAAATCTAAAGAAGAGAGAGATTTTGTTTATGTTCCATCAATAAATCTTTATGTTGCAAAAGAAAAAAAGCTTCATGGAGAGAACTGGTTTAATTCTAATAGAAAACTTCAGGCTAATAGAGAAAGAATGCTCAATGTTCCAGAATTTGTTGAATTCTTAAAATATTCCAAAGACAATTTTCCAGAAGTTTATGAAGAAATTACTGGTCTAAGAAATCCCGTGAGAGCGGAATGGCTTGATGCAGATTTTAAGATGAAAAATCGAGAGTTATATGTTAACTCTAATCATATTTTAGAAGAAGACGGAAAGCTTAACCCAGGAAATTCAAAGATGCTTGATAAAAGTACATTAATGAAAGATAAAATTCCTGGAATTTCTCTGGAAGATTGGATAGCAAGTCCTACAAAACAAGGGCTTCCCCATAAAAATGTAGCATTAGGGAGTTTATTTTATTGGTTTCCAAGGGGCGATAATAATTCCGTCGCGTGGTTCGGTGCGGGTTCCGGTTGGGTTGGTCTTGTCTGCTATAAGCATCCGTTCAACAGAAATGATTATGTTGGAGTACGTGCTGCGAAGAAGCAAGAAGAAGAATTCTAAGGTAGAAGATTCCAAAAAAGATAAGGTTTCTACAACTCATCTCAAAAATAACGTAATAGGATGACGGCACATCCAAGTTGAACCATACCGTAAATAGTGGACGTATTAAACTTACAAACTTATTTGCCGGAAAGCAAATAATTATTCTCCTTTGCGAGCTTTTCTCCGCGTATTACAGCCTTTGCTACAGCAGTTACAGATTGATCCAGCCGTCCGGCAATCGATACCATAGTTATCCCCAACTCTCTCACCGCCCAGTAACATAACAGGCTGCGAGCCCGAACTGTTTCACGGTGTCTTCCCACAGTCCAAATTATATTTTGTTCAATTCCCAAAACCTCTGCAACCCTGACCGCAACATCAGTCAGCCCAAAACCTTTGGATTGAAGATAATATTTTTTCTTCATCCTCTCTTCG
>JAABPS010000528.1 GCA_011391835.1 Desulfobacteraceae bacterium | reverse complement strand
GTCCGGGAATTATTACCTACACAGCTACCCGCTGGCGCCATCTGTTAAATCCAAAAAAGATGCCTCCAGGTGAATCTCCACTTACTGCCGCGGATTGTTACCGGTTCGTTCTTTCTCATCCGGCAGTGGATATTTGTTTATGCGGCCCTGCAACTATCGGCCAGATGCGGGAAGCGTTAACCGTTTTGGATCAGGGGCCCCTTGACGCAGAGGAAATGAAACGGATTCAATTCATAGGAGATCATGTACACCAAACCTCCAAAGGTCTATTCGGCTAAAAAACTGATGAAGCGGTTCATACATATAATTCAACCATCATAGATGGTTTTAAAAAGATTCAAAAAAGGAAAATCCCAATGAAAAAACTCAGACATACTTTCAGCAAAAAAACACTTTATGCGATGTGCTTAATTTTACTGGCCGGCTGTGCTGCCACCGCCATTGTTCACCGAGGATCTATCTCCCAGAAAAAATTACAGGACGGAGTATATAGCGCGGACTATCGGAAAGGTCCTGTCAAAGCGGTGATCGAGGTTGAAATTAAAAAGAATAAAATTCTTTCGGTAAATATTTTGGAACACAGGACCATGAGAGGGCAAAAAGCCGAAGCCGTTATTCCAAATCGAATTGTTCAGGCACAATCTACCGATGTTGATGTGGTTTCAGGTGCAACGTATAGCAGCCTGGCCATTATGAATGCCGCTCAGCTTGCCATCGATAAATCTGCCGTGGCCGATGAATGAAAATGGATAGTAGCCATATCATCAATGCACATTACGGCAGAGCCCAGTTAAGTAACACCATCTTGAAATCCCTTGAAGATGCCGGCAAAGATATTGCCGCATTATCCCTGGACGATCTTGCGCCCATGGAAGAATTTCACATCGGGGGCCGTAAAGCCACCCATCAACTGGCAACCCTTGCTGGGATCTCCAGCGGCATGCGTGTGCTGGATATTGGATGCGGCATCGGCGGTCCTGCCAGAGCCCTTGCCCGCTATTTTGGATGCCGCGTCATCGGCATTGATTTGACCAAAGAATTCTGCTTCGCTGGCTCCATGCTTACCCGGCGCACACATCTTGCCTCCCGTGTAACGATTATCAACGCCAGCGCCCTGGACCTGCCTTTTATGAATGCAGCGTTTGACATGGTGTGGATGCAGCACGCAGCGGTTAATATCGCCGATAAAGAAAAGCTTTTTCGCGAAATTGCAAAAATTCTTCGCCCCAGCGGCAAACTGGCCTTTTATGAGCTGTTCAAGGGAGCTGAACCCATAAAGTATTTCCCGCTGCCCTGGGCAGGAAAAGACAGTATGAGCTTTCTCGCATCTGTTCAGGAGATACATGATATTCTGAAAAAAACCGGTTTTTCCACAGACACATGGACAGATACAACTCTTGATGCTATCCAGTTTTTCCGTCATGCGCTGACCAAATCTGCAAAACACGGCCCGCCTCCGGTCAGCCTTTTAACGTTAATGGGGCCGAACTTTCCTGTGATGGCAGAAAACGTATTAAAAAATCTCGAAGAAAATCGCCTCAGCGTTGCAGCCGCTGTTTTTTCTTTCACGCCTTAAATATATTACTTGCTGTCTTTATTTTCCTTATACGATATGATACACAGAATAAAATATTAACCTGAAATAATAAAGGGAGGTAGCATGCGATTAAAAATAGCAATTATCCTGGTACTCATCGGTGCGGTAACGACATTTCTGTCCAGAATTGCGGGAACGTTATTCCCCGACCTTTTGGCAAACACGTTTATTTTGAAAACCTTTGGAATCATATCCTTGCTTTCGTTTCTTGCCATAGTTTTCTTTTTCTTGATATTTTTCATTGATTTTACAAAAAAAGAACAAATACTCCTGAAAATTGCCTCTATTTTGATGATCGTTGGGTCTTCAGCCATTTTTCTTCTTTTTTTAAAAGTCATGTTTTCTCTATTTAATGTTTTTCCTTCTCTATATTTTATAAAACCCGGAATTCTGGAAGCGGCGGTGCCGTGTATCAACTCAGTTTTTATTGTGTTTTTCTTTATCGCCTTTTATAAGGAAATGATTGGAAAAATTGGTTTTCAATTAAAACTGGCCGTTATCCTCGTCATTGCCAGTTCTTTCACCAATTTCATTTTAAAAACACTTGTACTAACGAACTATCTTTCCTCTGGAGGATTTAGCTGGTTT
>JAABPS010000527.1 GCA_011391835.1 Desulfobacteraceae bacterium | reverse complement strand
TTTAGCTTCAATGTAAGTTGTTTCCGACACATTTATTCTGTTTGAGATGCCTGATGATTCAAAACGTGCGGCTATATTTACAGTATCACCGAAAACATCGAACTGCATGCGATCACGCCCGACAACACCCGCCATTACGCTGCCGGTATGAATACCAATACGCATATCAAATTTTTGTTTTTTGTCGCTATTAAATCTGTTTATGAATTCTATCATAGCGATTGCAGATTTGATTGCGAAAACTGCGTGTTCTTCTAAGAACTCCGGAGCTCCGAAAACCGCCATATAGGAATCGCCGATTGTTTTGATTTTAGTGCCTTTGTTATGGTCCACGAGTTGGTCAAATTCAGAAAAGATGGTGTTCAGAAAGCCAACCAGCGTGAGAAGTGTACAGTTTTCGGCCAGATGTGTGAAACCGACGAAGTCGGTGAACAGGATTGTGCAGGCGCAAGTTCTTGGAAGAAAAGCGCCGTCATATTTTATTTCATCGGCTACGATAGGAGGCAACGTGTTTTTCAGCAGCCCGTCCACTCGCTTCTCAATAAGCACGTAATTACGGATTAAATCCTTAAGCAGCCTTTTCTGCAGGGCATCATCGTCTATAAATGCAAGAGATTCAAGATTGCTAACAATCAGCTCAGGAGCAAAATCGGTATGGCCGCTTTTTTTAATAAGATTTATAATATGTCCAATCTTCATATAAAAAGCTTCTCTCTTCCCGGCTATGTCTAATTTCTCAACCGGCAGATAATCATTACATCGCAATAAAAAAACGGTCAACTCGCATTTTTAGTTACGGAGTAAAATACTAAAACACATATTCTCGGTTAAGGTTAAATTAATACAAGGAATGCGATATGAAAGTGAAACTCCCCCATTCTCTCTGGGCGAGTTTCACTGATATGCTGGATAGCCTTTGAAAGTTGAGATGCTGCGCCTCCCTTTTATGAGTCTGTTTCGGGGGGGGCGGGAATGGGAACCTTGAAAAACTGGACCCCTTCTTCTTTCAGAGTCTTTTCTTCCAAACTTGTGCTTACTCCCCGTATATTCCGGGGTTCAGAAACGCCATAGTGGATTTTTAGAGCTTCGGTCGCAAATTCTGTTCCGACATTATCAAAATTGTTTTCAACAAACTCTGCCACTTTTCTTGTAATTTCTGCAAGAGCGACATCTTTGCCTGAAGGAGTGGAACCATAGCCAGATGATTTTATGGCAAATTTCGTAGGAATCTTAAAAACAGAAGTATTATTACATACCGGGCAGGAAATCAGATTCTTTTTTTTCTGACCTTCAAAAGCCTGGTTGTCTTCAAACCAACCTTCAAAAATATGTCCGTTGAAACATCTTAAATCGAATGCTATCATGTATTATGAACCCTGATAAAACCTTTAACCATCCGCTTTATATAATATAAAAAGACATATATTACCATTTTAATATCACAAAAAATAATCTATTAAAAGAAATTATTGACAGATTTACATAAAGCTTGAATAAAGATATTACTTTATTACATTTTCGTCAACTTGTGATAATATTTATGGAGATTATTAACATGGACTCTCTGATAAAATGGTGTGTAATGACAGTAATCGTGGTTGCGGTCTTTGCTTCTTTTGTACAGGCTGAAACAATGTATGTCAGGGATATATTAAAGATAACTGTGAGAGCTGGCCGGGGGGTTGAATACAAGATCTTGGAAGTGCTTGAATCCGGGCAGGAAGTTGACGTACTTTCAATTGATGATGAATGGGCGAATGTGCGCCTTCAAAATGGTAAGGAAGGCTGGGTGTCGCCCAAATATCTTACTTCGGAAAAAACCAGCAGCCAGGTTTTGAAGAGAATACAGGAAAAAGCGTCTTCGCTTGATTCTCAGCTTTCCGCATTACGGTCGGAGAATGCAAGGTTAAAGGACGAAGTAAAGGGGCTCGGCCTCCAGCTTGCTGAAAGCAGGCAGAATCTTTTTGAAATTAACAAAGCCCATGAAAACTTAAAAAACAATTCCGGAAGCTATATCCAGCTAGAATCGGATTATAAAATGGCCGCCAAGAAGCTTGCGGAACAAAGCAATAAAGCCGAAAGCCTTGAGGAAGAGTTGACGAGAGTTTTACAGCAGCAGAACATAAGATGGTTCTTTAGCGGGGCCGCCGTTCTTATTGTTGGGTTTATAATTGGATACAGTGCCAGGCGTGAAAAGAGA
>JAABPS010000526.1 GCA_011391835.1 Desulfobacteraceae bacterium | reverse complement strand
CGATACCCGCCCACTCGTTCAAACTCTCTTTCCTGAAGAACCCGAAGAAGCTTTACCTGAACTTCCAGATCGATCGATCCGATTTCATCAAGAAAGATTGTCCCTTTATTGGCCAGTTCAAATTTGCCTTTTTTCTGGTTTATTGCACCTGTAAAAGAACCTTTTTCATGGCCAAACAATTCGCTTTCTATCAGATTGGATGGCAGAGCGGCACAATTAACTTTAACAAAAGGCTGCTTGGAGCGAAGGCTGTTGTAGTGTATTGAATTGGCTACGAGTTCCTTTCCTGTTCCGCTTTCCCCTCGAATCAGCGCAGTAGCGTTGCTCCTTGAAACCTGTGAAATCATTTGATATACTTCACGCATCTTATTGCTGTTGCCAATGATGTTGTTGAAACGGTATTTGTTCTCAAGCTCTGTCTTGAGCCTGATATTCTCTTTTTTCAGGTTCTCCTTTTCAATTCGAATTTTTTCCAGTTTAATCACATGATTCGCAATCATGGTGGCCACGACGGAAAGGAATTTTTCCCCTTCCTTTAAAGAATAATCTTCCTGGTAGAGCCTGTCTACACTCAGGGCACCGATGACCTGATTCTCTTTTTTTACCGGAACACAAATAAAAGAAAGCTCCTGGCTTGATTTTGTTTTTCTTGTATCGGTTCGATCAAGAAAAAGTGGTTCCTGGCTTATTTTAGGTATGGTAATGGCCTTCCCATTCTGAATGACCCGTCCGGTAACCCCTTCTCCGAGCTTGTATTTCCCCTTTACAATGGCGCTTTTAGAAAGACCGTGCGCGATCTCAATACTGATTTCATTTCGCAATGGATTCAATATGGTAACAGTCCCACGTACCATTTCCATAAAGTCCGAAAGGAGGTCCAGAACCTTGTATAAAGATTTCTTCAGATCAAGATGTTCATTCAAGGTCTTGCTGATTTCATAAAAAAGGGTTATTTCTTCTATTCGTTTCATAATAATATATTCTTGGGTCGTAACAATTTCGAATATAAATTCATATCAGACTTCTTCTGTTTGGCAAATGAAAACATGACCGTATTGGGAAAAAACCACCCACAAAATAACATTTTTGTAACATATGCTTTTTTTATTTGTCAATCCCATATAAGCATGAATGATTTTGGAACACAATTTTAATAACCATCTTTATAAAAAAACCATGATTCTCCATATTGATATGGATGCCTTTTATACATCCATTGAACAGCTTGATAACCCTGAATTAAGGGGCAGATGTGTCATTGTGGGCGGCATGACCCGGCGCGGTGTTGTATCTGCAGCGAGCTATGAAGCCAGAAAATTCGGAGTTCATTCTGCCATGCCGATTTTTCAAGCCAGGATGAAATGTCCGGAAGGCGTATTTCTTTATCCCCGTATGGAAAGATATAAATCCATATCTAACAAAATAATGATGATTCTGGAAACCTTTTCTCCCCTTGTCGAGCCGGTTTCAATAGATGAAGCATATATGGATATTACAGGGTGTGAAAGACTCTATGGTAATCCGGCTGAAATGGCTGCATCGATCAAATGTAAAATCAAACAGGAGGTTAACCTTGCCTGCTCTGTGGGAGGAGCGCCATACAAATTCCTGGCCAAGATTGCATCCGACCTTGACAAGCCGGATGGTCTGTATATTATCCGCCCTGAAGAAGCGCATCAATTCATTGAAATGCTGCCGATACAAAAAGTTCCCGGGGTAGGCAATAAAACATTCCAAAAACTTGACCGGCTGGGCATTAAAACACTGGGGCAGATAAAAAACTATCCTGATAAAATTTTATTCAGCTGTTTCGGGAAATTCGGAAAACGCCTGAAAGACCTTGCCTGCAGTACTGAAAAGTCAGGTATAACAACTTCATCTGATCGAAATTCCATAAGCTGTGAAACCACTCTTGCAGAAGACACCTGCGACAGAGATTTTTTGAAAAAGCAACTTCTTGTCCAGTCGGAAGATGTTGGGAGACAACTCAGAAGAATCGGGGTAAAAGCAAAGACGGTTATCATCAAAATAAAGCATGCCGACTTCAAACTGATCACAAGAAGCAGAACGCTGAAAACGCCTACACAATCAACCGGTACCATTTTCAACGAATCAATAAAACTTCTGAATGCCTATAGAAGCGCCGGGAAGATCAGGCTTATCGGTGTCGGAGCATCAGGCTTTGTAGGACAAAATACACCTTTTCAGA
>JAABPS010000525.1 GCA_011391835.1 Desulfobacteraceae bacterium | reverse complement strand
CCCGCGCAGGCCTGAAACTTTGATCTCCTTTATGATCTCCTCCGAACTCATTTCAAAAAGGGCTTTACATGCCCCAAGATAACCACCGGTTCCCAGATATTCTTCAATACGCTCCGCTGCTATCAACCCCTTGTTTCTCAACACACGGGGCTGCTGCATGGAAAAGAATGGAATATCTTTTAACCGTGGGGTTACCCGACCTGTGACAGGATCATGATACATGAAGCGTTCTACGGGTTTCCCCTTGAGAATGTGCTGGTCAAGTATATCATCTACATGATCCGGCTTCAGATATTCATAGAAAATACCACCCGGATAAACAACCATTACCGGCCCCTGCGCGCAGAAACCGTTGCAGCCGGTTTCAATGATAATTACTTTATCACCGATTTGTCTTTTCTCAATTTCTTCGGCAAGGCGCCGCTCGATCTCCATACTTTTAGATGCGTGACACCCGGTACCACCACAAATCATCAGATGATAAGGATATACCGTATGCCCGGCAGGAATATCGTCCATGAAACGGACAGCCATGAAACGGTTCATCTCGGTACAAAGCTTGTTCAGACTTTCAGGAGTTAATCGATTCATCCGAATTCTCCCTCGCTTTAAAAGGTTAATAAACTCTTAAAAATCAGCGCTACTTGAATTCTTCCAGAATTTCCGGGATTTTCATCGGTTTTACCTGTCCGAAGGTTTCCCCGTCTGCGGTAATAACCGGAGCAAGACCGCATGCTCCGACACACCGGACCGTCTCAAGTGAGAACCGCCTGTCCTCAGATGTTGAGCCCGGTTTGATCTTCAGTAAAGCCGTAAGTTTTTCAAGGTTGCTTTTTCCCCCCCTGACATAACAGGCCGTACCCAGACAACAACGCACAGTGTGCCGACCCCTCGGTGTTGTTGTAAAAAAGGAATAGAAAGTAACCACACCCCAGACTTCACTTAAGGGGACTCCCAATCCGCGCGCAATTCTTTTTTGAATTGATTTAGGTATGTAACTGAGAATTTCCTGAACCTCTTCCAAAACTGGAATTAAAGCTCCTGGCCTTGAACGGTAATGATCGATTATCTTATCGACGGCCGCCAGTTTTTCACAGGAGAACTCATCAGGACCTGTCTGTTTTCCACTTGTTTCAGCTTCTTTCAGCACAGCCGGAACCTCCTTTTTCTGCATCTCGATTTATTTGAATACAGATCGAATGTTAATCTGAAACCTTTACATAACGCTGGTTAAACGCCGGACTAATATATGGGTTTTTAAGCATTCCGCCGAATATGAGTTGTGCAATACTTTTAATCTGTAGTACTACAAAAAACATGCCAGATATCTTTTAAAAATCATGGACATTTTGTAAATTAATTGTTTAATATGTGATGCGGGGTGTTTATATTGATTTTAACCGGGGTGTGAAATTTTTATTTATATGGATTTTAATAGAGATGTGTCTGTTTTTTTTACAATGTGTAAAAATCAAACATCAGTTTTGGGAAATAAAAAAGGGAAAGATCAACAAATCTTTCCCTTTAAAATTACCATATAACCCTAAAAAAGCGGGTATATCGCTTAAGCCGTCGTTCAAAAATAACCGTAACATTGAAATGCCGTGAACGGCATAAAGAGCCGTAACGAAATGGTCAGAAATGTAACGGTTCTTTCGTAACGGCTCCTAATATCTTGCTGCCCTGGGTGCTTTTCCTGCTAGAGGGCTATAAATCTTCATGATGGCAAATTTCATAACATCCACCGTCTTCATGCTGACAACTATATCAAAAAGAGTTTTCTCGGCATTTTCCGGAATAACACAGGAATTGGTTGCATCAAATGTCAGATCTGTAAAGCCCTTGATAAGTTTCTTGTGTTCCTTATCGGTGAAAGGTACCTGTATTGCCTTTTTCCCGTCGATCATTTTAACCTTGTCAGAAAGCTGAGCTTCTTCAATTTTTTTAAGTCTTTCATCATCCAAAAAAATATTGATATTATAATCCGCCATGCAAACACCTCCTGTTTAAATTACCTGTTTTTCATGTATAAAATTGAATGTTAGTTTTATCCCAGCCTGTTCAATTTTTTTTGTCACATCAAATAATTTAACCTCACATCCAACAAAAAAGACGTGACTCATATATTATGTTGTTATTTTATTGTCAAGAGACTTATAGAGACCTTTGCATAACTATTGCGAAGGCACAGCAGGGGGTATGTGCCGATTTATGTTCTGACGGACAAT
>JAABPS010000524.1 GCA_011391835.1 Desulfobacteraceae bacterium | reverse complement strand
GGCAAAAACCCCGGTGTGGGTGTTAAAAGCCTTTTAGACCGGATAATATTAGCTTTTTAGCAAGGCTTGCGGATGATCCGTAAATAACATTCAGCAACACTCCGATATCAAGGAGAATTATTTCTTGGCAACTGACGACCATATAGCTGTCAGGGTTTTCTCTGTATTGCCTGCTGCTTCAGCGCTTGAGTTTGCTGCTGTTTTTGGTACGACTCCAACTCCCGAAAAGCCACGATCCTTCGATTTCGGTATTGCTCATACTCTTTGATGAATTCTCGTGTGTCATTGTATGGACCCGAAATCTGCCCGGGACGTTTCGAGTCAGCAAAAAAGTAGCTTTTGCCATCACGCTTGAAACTCACCAGCCAATGCAATCGCAGCGTATTTCCATTCAGTTGTATCGGATCGAACTCAATCACCAGATACATGGGTTCGCTTTGCGGGTCTATATGCCTCATCGCCTCAACGCCAAAGCGTGACAGGTCGACGCACATGCCGGTCCTGGTGTTGAAGAATTCAACGGGGTTGTATATTGACAGATTGGCATTCTTTGCTCTTTGGGTCTCAGAAAACCGCACAGCCCGGGCCGTGTCGTATGAGAAATTGGCGGCAATCCACGCATTGATGTCTTCCGGGGTTTTCCAGATGCGTAGGGCCTGCTCGTATGAATCCGGAGCTTTTAACAGCACTGTTGCATCGCGTTCATATTCAGGCGCATCTGAGGAAGACTCCGCAGGATGAAGGACATTGGCATAGCCAACCAGCAAGAAAAGCACAAACAAAATGAAAACCTTGGCCATTCTTTGCTCCTTCTGGTCCCTTACAATTTAATTTATATAGTCTTTAATATCCGGTTCCGGAAAAAAATAGGTGCTTCGGATTACCTGTTTTTTTACCTAAAGATTTATACAAAATCAAATAAGTTCTATTTAACTTAACTACGGACTATCAGAGATTTTTTTACAAACGAAATCCATATCAAAATTAGGCGGTTTGCCGAATCTGCATATTCTAATCTTTAAATCCGAATATTGCACTTTGAATGATTCTGGTTACCTTGATCATTTGTTCAGCTTTCATATATGCACCGCGAACTCTATGTGATTTTTTCCGATATTCTCTTGCATGTTCTTCTGACCAGAAGAAAACGCACTCCGTTCAGAATGAATCAATAATACTGTCATCCTTGATTTCGAATAAATTTATATCCGGCACAAAGATTACCGGTTCGCATCTTTCGTCATTAACTTTGTAGTTAAGATTGCTGTCAATCTCAATTTCCATCGGACAAGCACAGTGGGCGCATTCGGTTTCAATTTTCACACTCAGGTATTCGTTTCGTAATTTCCCTTGCACGAAGGGAGTCGCAAACGCGTCTGCCGCTCACGCGGCATACAGTTTTTCGCCCGTATTGAAAGTAATTCTGTGCGGCGTTTTTTCAACAGTAACAGGATACGCCCACACAACTCCTCCTTTTTTGTTTCTGTAAAGGAATGTCATTCGCTTCTCCAGATAATCAAGAGCGTTTTTTACACAATCAACTGAAATACCAGTCTTTCCTGATATAAGCTCCGGAGATAAAGGCATGCCGTTTCGCGGGAGTTCTCTTACCACAAAATGATGTATCAGGCGATATTCCTCGGACAGAGAGCCATGTTCTTTTTCAAATTTTCTTTTCCCTTTGGCAATTTGTTTCTGCCATAAAGATGGCGGTACATTTATTATATACCGCCACAGGCCGAGCATGAGGGTATTATGCATAGATAATTCCTTTCAGCATGTTTAAGTTAAATCCAATATGGAGAAGAAATTTTTTCCTGGCAACCGGAAGCCGTATTGATATCAGGCTAAAAGGCGTGCTGACAAAAACAACAAACCAACACCGGATATAATGTTCAAGTATATTATTATATTGGATATTAACAGGTTAAAGTTGTTTGCCGTTCTGGCTATTATTTTGTGTACCATGAAAGGAATTACCCCGCCTATTCCTGTAATAATGCCGAATATAAATCCAGCAGTTGAATTCCTTTCGATTTCAATTAATCCGTAAAACAACAGAATAATAATCGGAATATGAAGAAGCAAAAAACCGGTTAATTTACCGGGCAGCTTTAATATCTCCCACTCTTTTTCATAGGCTGATTCAATTTCATGCAATAACAGTAAAGTTGCGTTAACAATATACAGCAGTGACATAGTTTTCATATTTTAATTCCCAGTATTATATTTATCGGCCG
>JAABPS010000523.1 GCA_011391835.1 Desulfobacteraceae bacterium | reverse complement strand
ATAAAGAGATTTTTCGGATTGATGGTTCCTTCAGCCGCCAGATGGTGGATAAAAGAGCTGGCATTGTATGAATCAGGTCGGTTGTATAAAAAAGGATCCCTGGGGTCATGCACAGAATCGGGGTTCGTGTCGATATCGTATTGTATGGCGCCTGAAAGTGCGGACATGGGAACGGCATCGGTATGACTGTCTATGACAATCAGCGACACATTATCCCTGCCATAAAACCCTGTTACAGATTTATAAGCGCCACCGGTCAAAGAGTGATCGATACCGATCATGCAGGGAATATCGGGCAGTATTTTTTTTGTAACGATGTCTGAGACTTTCGCTGCTATCCTTCTGCAGCCATCTTCATCGATGAAAGAGATAAAACACTCCGTGCTGAGCTTACCACAATCCTCACCTCTGGGTTTTGGACGAAGCCAGGCCGGAATATCATCCATGGAACCAAGCTCCCGCCACAAATCCTGGTGGACTTCTGAACGAATGAACGCCATCACCTCGTTATAGGGATCATCGCTTTTGTCCATTGACCACAGACCGTTCAGTTTTTCATGAATGGAATCGTATTTTTCGTCGCAGTCCAGGGGACACCCAAAAAACACTATTTTTCTATCCGCCATACCATTCATTGCCTGTGACCGTCTCTTCCCTTAATTCACCTGTAAATGTCCTGCAAAGACTGATGAGTTACCCAAAAGGCCAACCATCGTTACCCCGGCAAAACCGGAGCCCATAACCATATTTACTGGACTCCGGAATTTTGCGGGATGACGGGAATGGTCGATTTTCGACTTATTCGCAAGCCACGACGATCCATACATTAAGCATAATTAAAACACCAGGTCAAGAATAATGATTAAAACATCTGATGTTTAAATATTTTAAAAATACCACGTCTATTTTTCAACCCTTTTTAATGAGTGTAGAAAAACGGTTCAGGATTGACAGCAAATACATTGTCCTGCGCTCAAGTCCCCATTTTCGAAAGGAGACTTGAGCGGAAACGGCATGGCGAATTGATGGAAGATCAATCCTCAACAACCGGCGTGAATACCGTGTCGTTTAGCCACAGTTACGGACCTTAAACACCTCTGGATTTGAAAAAATCATCTCTGGCTTTTTTAAGCTGTTTGATATTTTCAAGGGGGGATCCCGGCGCAATACCACAACCTGGCGTAAGAAAATCGGTTCCGTTTTCGAGGCTTGCGATCGATTCTTCATAACATTTTTCCGGGGTGCCCATGAACAAGGTCGTTGCCGTCGCCACATTGCCGAAAACACGTACGTTATTGGCATGCGCCACTTCTGCGGCTTTTTTCATGTCGGCTTTTTCCTCAATGCTTATTCCAGCAACGCCGGTTTCGCACATCATGGGAACAATCAAGTCAGTGTTGGCGCAGATATGCAGCACAACCGGACCTTTGACCTTGGAACAGATCTCGGTCATCATGGGTTGAACGAATTTTTTCCAGGTCTTGGGGCTCATCAGCGCCGGTCCCGATGAAGGTTCGGCCAGACAATAATAATCGGCGCCCTGGTCAAAAGCCCAGTTGATGACATCGATGGTTACGGCCTTTGTGACATCAATGACCTGTTGCACCTTGGCCTGCTCCTTGAAAGTCCATTTCATGAACTGCTCGGTTCCGACCAGGTTACAGGCCGCGGTCCAGGCGCCTTCGCTTTCACCAAAAATAACCAGTTCGTTGCCGAATCTTTTCTTCAACAGCTCAAACTGCTTCTTATAGGCCGGAAACCGCCCTTTTTCAAAAACATTGTCCGGGTACGCAAGTCCGTCCAGACTGTTGGCCAGCGGATGCTCCTTGATGAAATATTGAAGATCGATCTTGGGTTCACCCAATGTGCAGCCCATCACCTGACTGATCGGGGTGATGTCCCAACCCATGGCCTTGACCCATTCAAACCCCGCGATTTCATGCCCGGCGATGGCCAGTTTGGCCATGGCTTCGGGATCGACGTCAGCCAGCGGGCGCTCAGCACCGCACTGCTTCATGATTTCAACCATTCCGTATGTCGTCGTACATCCTACCATTACAGGATCGCCAACATCCTTTCCTTCCAAACGCCGCATAAATTTTTCTTTTAAGTTCATATTCTTCTCCTGTTAACTCAGATGGTTAATTTCGCACACCCCAACCGGCGCAAGCCCCTCATGATCTGTCCATCTGTTGTTTGACTTTGAGAATCCGCCTGCGAAACAATGGCTGGTAGATGAACCAGAACAACGCCAGCCAAAGGAACAATA
>JAABPS010000522.1 GCA_011391835.1 Desulfobacteraceae bacterium | reverse complement strand
ATCCGTATTTTCATCATTTATTTTCAGTTCTCCATCGGCTTTAACATCCGAGGAAAACATGTCTCTAAATCTTTTCTTTCTGTAAAAATCGCGGACCCGATTGGCCGCTATGCTAAATAGCCAGCTTTTAAATTTCTCCATGGATTTGAGAGTTGGAAGACTTTTAAACGCCTGCAAAAAAATGTCCTGCGTTAAATCTTCAGCATCCATTTGAGATCGGGTTCGATAAAATACCATTTTAAAAATATCGTTTTGAAACATGTGAATAAGCTGATTAAACGCAAAACGGTTACCTGTTCTGGCCTTATGAACCAGCAAAGAGATCTCGGATGCATTTCCTGAGAACTGTGTATCAGATTTTTCCTGTGTTAACCGGGTCATGCGATCAATACTAACTGTTCCACACAATGCTGTCCACATGAATTCAATGCCTTTTAAGCTGGTTGGTTGCTTTTTGAATCCTAAGACGGATGGTTACGAAATTTTGTCTACAATGGTAATCCGGACAGTTGGCCATACAGAAATGTTAATGCATCTATCTGGTATAATTGCATGAATTGCCTATGAATAGGGATGACTATAATTTTACAGGAACAAACATATTTAGGTTCGAAGATTGAATTAAATTCGAAAAAATAATAAGATTCGTATTTTCTTGACTTTATCCAGGGGATTTTTTAAATTCATTTAACGAAAAAGACTATTCAATTTGTCAGATGAACAGGAAGTGAGGTGTGCCGGTGATGTATAGTCCGGAAAGTAACCAGGCGCTTTCCAAAAGCGCACAAAGGCGAAAACGCGAGCGGGAACAACGGTATCAAACCATTCTTAATGCCGCAGAACCTCTTTTTGCGAGAAAGGGATATCATCAGACCCGTATCGAACATATTGCCGATAGCGCAGAAGTCTCTGTTGGAATGCTGTATTTTTATTTTAAAAATAAAGAGGATCTCCTCATTCATCTTTTAGATGAAATCGGGTTCAGATTACGAGAACTGCTGGGCGCTGAGTTTGAAAAGGCAGGTGCGTCATTAAAAGGTTTTGAACTGGCAGGCAAGGCTTTTTTTGAAAAATTCTGTGTGCCGTTTCCTGATAAAGCGGTGATTTTATACAGTGAGTCTGTTGGGCAAAGTAATCGTGTGGAACAGCATCGCAAGCAGATATTCGATAAGTTAAAAAAGGATGTGCTGGGTGCGTTGTTTCGCATGCAGGAGAATATGGGCTTCAGGTTTCAGAGCGAAATGTCCGCTGAAGTCATTGTGGTCAGTATTCTGGGGATTTATGAGCGGATTGCATATCAATATCTGGTATGGCAGGATCCGTCTATTGATTTAGAGAAAATTGGACAGGATGCGGTGACGTTTCTTGTGGGAGGAATTAACAGCCTGTGCATGAAGGAAATCAAATAAAGAGCATGTGTTAAGGTGTGATCACCGGAAAAGACAGGGAGGGATAAATGGCTGAAAACGATTTACTATATAAAGCAGAAAATGGGATCGCTTATTTTACCATTAACCGGGAGGAAAAAAGAAATTCCATCAACGCTGAGGTCATACAACTTTTCATGCACTACCTTGACAAAACAGAAAACGATGCATCCGTGAGAGTTCTTTGCATTACCGGTGCAGGTGACAAATCGTTTTGTTCAGGGGCAGATCTTGGCGGTGCGTCCGGTGCAGGAGGCGGGGCTGCAGAATACGCGGCTCTCATCAAACGACTTGCCGGTTTCCCGAAGCCGACCGTCGCGCGGGTAAATGGGTATTGTCTTGCAGGGGGTATGGGATTTATGCTTGCGTGTGATATCGTGATTTCTGCAGAGACCGCAAAATTTGGAACCCCGGAAGTAAATGTCGGCCTTTTTCCAATGATGATCGGCGCGTTGATATTTCGAAACGTTCTGCGTAAAAAAGCCATGGAGATGGTTCTGCTGGGCGAACGGATGAGCGCCCGCGATGCTATGGAAATGGGGCTGGTCACCCGGGTGGTGCCGGCAGCAGATCTGGACAAAGAAGTAAATCGTGTGCTGCATAGTTTATCAAAGAAAAGCCCCATAGGAATGAAGCTTGGAAAGGAAGCCTTTTATGCAATGGCTGACATGCCCTTTGAGAAAGCGATTGATTATCTTTCAAAAAAAATCATGGAAGTGGCCGCCACAGAGGACGCCAAAGAAGGCATTACTGCGTTTTTAGAAAAACGCGATCCTGTGTTTAAAGGAAGATAAAAACAGTTGAAATCGATTCCGTTGACGTCTGTTTCTATTTACATATTTATC
>JAABPS010000521.1 GCA_011391835.1 Desulfobacteraceae bacterium | reverse complement strand
AATTGATAAATTTTTACCTGTTGATGTTTATATTCCAGGTTGTCCACCAACGCCGCAGGCATTATTACATGGATTGATTATTTTACAAAAGAAAATAGAAAAAGAAAAATTATCAGACGCTGAATGGTATAAAAAAGATTTTCATGAAGAAATTCCTGTCCCAATATTAGGTCCGGATTTAATTGACCCAAGAAAATACAATTTATTTAGAAAAGAAGATGAAATTTCTAAAGAAGAATTGGTAATTGAATCAGATGCAAAAGGCGAAGAGGCGTAATATGGAAGAACAGATATTTGTTTCAGATGTACCTTCATTAGATACTCTTTATCCTGATAAGGTCACGATGGATACCAGGCCTGGATATAACGGTTTCATTGTTCCAAGAGAGTTTCTTTTGGAACTTTCAAAAGAAATCCATGATGTCTGGGGTTATGACATGTTGTCATCCTTAACGGGTGTAGATTATTTTCCTGAAACGATGGAAGTTGTTTATCATTTTTATCGTTCTCTCGGTGGTGGTGCTTTGGTATTAAAAGTTCAGGTACCAAGAGATGATGCGGTGGTCCCTTCTCTGTTTCCCATCTACAATGGAGCTGAATTTCAGGAACGCGAAGCATGGGATTTGTTGGGTATAAAGTTTGAAGGGCATCCGGATCTACGACGCATTTTGATGTGGGAGGGATTTGATGGATTTCCTTTGAGAAAGGACTGGAAAGAAGCGTATTATGAAGGGGATGCCAAACCCTTCGCATCGCGCTGGCCAGAAGGTGTTGCAGAACACGCAGAAAAGAAAAATTTATTTGGTGACAATGTAAAATATCCCGAAAATTTTGATCCTGAAAAATGGATAGCATCTGGCGAAGAGGCTTTATATTTAGGTTTACAAAAATCAGAAAATGACAAGGACATGGAAACAGAATCGATTGTCATTAATCTGGGTCCACAACATCCTTCTACTCATGGTGTATTCCGTATGGCTGCATTGATTGAAGGGGAAGCAATCATCGATCTAAAACCTGCGTTTGGCTATTTACACCGCAATCATGAAAAGATTGGAGAAAGAAATACTTTTCTTCAAAATATGCCATTTACGGATCGATTGGATTATATAAGCTCTATGAGTAATAATTTTTCATACGCACTGGCAGTTGAAAAATTAATGGGTGTGAAACCTCCTGAAAGAGCAGAATATATCAGGGTTATCATGGCGGAATTAACCCGTATTGCCAGCCATTTCATGTCTACCGGATTTTTGTTGAACGATCTGGGTGCATTTTTTACACCGGCTTTGTATGCACTTAAGGAAAGGGAATTGATCCTCGATATTTTTGAGGCTGTCTCTGGATCAAGAATGATGTGTAATTACTTCCGATTCGGCGGAGTTGTTCGCGACTTTCCAGTTGGGATACATGAAAAAATTAAGAATTTAGCATTCGAACGTTTGCCTGGTAAGGTCGATGAGTTAGATCAGTTGCTGACTGAAAATGAAATTGTTCGCTCCAGATGCATGGGGATTGGTGTTTTGACAGCTGAACAAGCCATCAACTTATCAGCGACTGGTCCGATCCTCAGAGCCAGTGGAGTGCCTTATGATATTCGGAGAGCAGATCCTTATAGTATCTATGATAGGTTTGATTTTGACATTCCTGTTTTTTATCATGGAGATATTTATGACCGGTATCTGGTTAGAATTGAAGAAATGCGACAAAGTGTGCGTATTATTCAACAAGCCATCACGCAAATACCAGAAGGACCTGTTTTTGAAGGCAAACCACAATATCAAGTAAAAGTTCCTGCTGGTGAAGCCTATGGTAGAGTTGAGGCACCGAAAGGGGAACTTGGTTTCTATGTTGTGTCGAATGGTCAGGCAAATCCCTGGAGATATCACGTCAGAGCACCCTCGTTTATTAATCTGACTTCATTACGACATATGTGTTTAAAATACAAAGTTGCTGATGTTGTTGCAATTCTTGGATCAATTGATATTGTTTTAGGCGAAGTTGATCGGTAGGAGGAAAAAATGGGAATCAATGGAATTGTCAAAGGTTTGGGGATCACATTAAAACATTTTTTAGAAACCTATTGGGTCGATATTAAATACAAAGGCAAAAGATACGGAACTGAAACAGGAATCGATGATCGCAGGTCTTTTGATACAAAAGGAATTTTTACTGTTCAATATCCGGAAGAAAAATCCAAGGTTCCTGAAGAGTTTCGTTATATACCATTTCTTGTGTATGATGAAGGCGAAACTGGAGAAAAAGAAATTCGATG
>JAABPS010000520.1 GCA_011391835.1 Desulfobacteraceae bacterium | reverse complement strand
CACAGCATCATGTATTATCCTTCTGACCTTATCATCGTTGGCAATGAGAATATCGATTATCATTTCATCATCTGGGGATGCACTCTTCAAAAACCGATGCAGCTCGATAGCCACATTACTGAATGTCCAGGGCGCTGCCGATTCGAAATACCCCTCATGTTCGAGAATACCTTTGGTTTTCTCGAAATCCTCTGATTCAACAAGAAGATCGATATCCTGGGTAAAGCGAGGGTCGGTATAAAATGCCATAGCAACCCCACCCACAAGGGCATATCGCACTTTCTGTTTCTCTAACGCCAGTACCAGTTGTTTAAATTCATCGAATACATTCATTCTGCTTTTCCTGTTGACAACGCTTGGCTGACACGTGCGCGGACGGTTTTTCGCGCATCCGAGTTAAGCCATCTGTTGCCCTATGAATTCTGTTAGAAGCCCGGCGTTTGTTGCGGTTGTTAACTGTCTTCTATCTGCTGTCACAAAAAGATCTGCCCGCCATTCCAACGCACAGGCTACATGAAAAAAATCCATTGCTCTAAGGGCATTGTTCTCTATCAGTTTCACTGAATGGGAAATTACAGCCGGGGTTATCTGAATTACTGTTGCATCACTGACATCTTCCAACAACTGATTTTTTATCTTCCGATAGTCATTGGCTGATAAAATTTGTTCTCGCAATCGTCGGTTAAGTCCTGAGATTATTTCCGGGAAAAGAATGATGCAAAGAGCCAATTCTGAAGCGCGTTGGAGAAAAGATTCAATTTGGTCACTGCCCTGTTCTTGTATATACCTCTTTGCAAATGCCGATGAATCAAACAATGATATAATTTTATTGATAGCTTCTTTTATGTCTTGGATGACAGCAGTATCTTCTCTTTTAGACATAAATAAGATCCCTTTTAATATTTCTCGCGACCTCTTTTACTCGTATATTTTCAATCCCGTCTTTCGTTATTACATCAACCTTTTTTCCGAACAAGCCTTCAAGATATTTGATGAGTCTAATAAATTTGAATCCTATTGGCCTATTGAATTCAACAACTATATCCAAATCACTATCTTCTGTCATAGTGCCTTTTACTGCCGATCCAAAAATGCCGATTCGAGAAACACCATATTCAGTTGTTAAAACACTATAATTTTCTCTCATCAAACGTATTATTTCATCTTTATCCATTTTTATCTTTTATCATCCTCTGTTCTGTTTAAATTCTCACAATTTTACGGCTAACGAAAAAATCAGCCGGAGTGTAGCGATCGGGTGGATTGCTTTTGTTAAGGTTCTTTATTTAGTCCACCTATCCCGTCAATACCAAACAGCGCCTCAGAAACAGTATACTGTAAAAGTACTACACCTAAACCGTAAATTGCGCAGAACACGCCAATGATGTGCCACACAGATAAAAAAGGATATTTCTTTTGTAATTGCATTATATTCACGAGAGCTGGTACCGCCAAGAAAAAGAAAACGGTGTGAATTGAATAAAAATAAGCACCAATATATTCGTGGAACTTGATTACACCAAATGTAATGACACCAATAAATTCCAAAAATACTAAGACAAATATCAAAGCCGAAATCAGCAATAATGGTTTCCTTAATAAACCATATTTATCTGTCACCTTTTTAATAATAAATGAATATATGATACTTGATATAAAGATGACTGGTACAGAAAATATTATTCCAAATAATTCCATTTATCTTTACCTTAATAATTAATAAACGATATTCCTGTTTGCTCTTAAATTTGCTATATTAGAGCATAGTTACAGCATGCTGGCAAGAAAAAATCCTTTAAAAATTGGTGATCATATTAAGTCTAACCATCTATCAATCCTGTTTTAAACCAATGAGATGCTTGGGAGATAAAATCTTTCTGATGGTAGATATTGCTCATTGAATGATCCCCGTTATTCTGTATGACTAATTTTTTCGGTGTTCCCACAGCCTGATAGATGTGATGTGCGTGGGAAACAGGGACAACCCTGTCATGTTCACCATGAATGATCAGAATATTGCGGATGGATGGTAAATTTTTTGAGATATCAAATTCAAGAGTTATGATATTTATGGGGTGTGACCCTGCAGACAGATTCATGGGTGTTTCTTGGGGTAATGATAATTCCCTGCTGTGGATCGGGGCAGCAAATATAACCATTGAATCAACAGGAATTTCCTTTGCAATCGCCAGACTCACCGATCCGCCCAGGCTGCTTCCAAATAATCCGATTCTTTTGCCTATATCACTTCTGGCTTGAAGAGTTTTTACAGCATTC
>JAABPS010000519.1 GCA_011391835.1 Desulfobacteraceae bacterium | reverse complement strand
TGCTCACAGCATGGCGCTGATTTCAGATGCCACGCATAATTTCAGCGACTTTACGGCTATCCTGATTTCGTACATTGCTCTAAGAATAGGGAAAAAAGGCGCATCTCTTCAAAACACTTTCGGATACCGGCGAGCGGAGATAATGGCTGCCCTGTTAAACGTGGCGATTCTATTTGGCGCTTCAGCGGTTATTTTATACGGTGCGTCTCAACGGATCCGAACCCAGGAAGTCGTTTCCGGCGGCTTGGTAATGATAATCGCAGCCGTGGGCGTTATCGGAAACGGATTTTCTGCATGGCTCCTTCACCGGGATTCAAAGGAGAGCCTGAATGTCCGCGGCGCTTTTCTTCACATGATGGGGGATTTGCTCACATCAGTTGCGGTTTTGATCAATGGGCTGATCCTCATCTATAGACCATGGTACTGGCTGGATCCGCTTCTATCGATTCTGATTGTGGTATTTATTCTGAAAAACTGCTGGGGCATTTTAAAAGAATCAACAGCAATCCTCATGAACGCCACTCCCAAAAACCTCGATATCCAGGCGGTTCAAAAGTTCCTGGAAAAATTTCCCGAAATTTTAAGCGTTCATTACCTTCATGCCTGGATCCTCGGCTCATCAGGTGTGGCCTTTTCCTGTCACGTGATTATAGAAGACCAGCCTGTAAGCAAAACTTTACAGCTTCGGGAAAAAATCAGCCGCAAGCTGTTTGATGAGTTCGGAATTGATCACCCTGTTCTGCAATTTGAAACGGATGCATGCGGTAATGGAAGCCTTTTCTGCGAAAACAACTGTTCTTATAGTGATCCATCCGATCATGACAAGCATGCTGATGACCATCCGGTTAAAGCTGATAAAAAATAATACAGGCATATACTTTTATTCCTCAAAACATAAAAAAGCCGTCACATTTGCCTTGACACAGGAAAGATATGAATATATATTCCAAAAATAGAATATATTTGGGGGGGATATTTATGAAAGATTTTATAAAAGTCGCAAAGGCCCTTTCGGACCCGAACAGAATTAAAATCATAAAGATGCTCCAGCATAAGAGGATGTGTGTCTGTGAAATACAGGCTCTGCTTCAAATCGCCCAGCCGAGCGTTTCAAAACACCTCAAAATCCTTGAAAATGCAGGGTTTGTTGGATCTGAAAAAGACGGACTGTGGGTTAACTATCATCTTGCGGACGGAAGCAGTTCTCCATATTCGGCAAGCCTTTTAGGCAACCTGAGACACTGGCTTTCTGATAATCCTGAAATCGCTCAACTGATTAATAGACTTCCTGAAATTCGCAGGGAAGATCTCTGTAAAATATAAGGAGATTGAATGAAAATTATCAACAACACACAATGCTGCAATACCGCATCAAATAACCCCGATATCGGGAATGCCTCTGAAAAAACCAATGGAATCAGGCGTCAAATCCTTTATGCAATACCTGCGATTCTCATATGGTGGATTCTATACCAGCGGCTGTCCGATTTTTCACGTGCGGTTACATACAGGTTTCTGAATATGCCTGAAGGAAATCATTTCAGCAGCGCGATTGAGTTTTTTCTGTTTGAAACACCGAAAGTGCTGATGCTTCTGGTTCTTGTTGTTTTCGGAGTCGGTGTAATCAGATCTTTCTTTACTCCTGAAAAAACCCGTAAAATTCTTGCAGGGAAAAAGGAATCAGCGGGAAATATCCTCGCCTCTCTTCTTGGCATTGTCACGCCATTTTGCTCCTGCTCAGCGGTTCCTCTTTTTATCGGTTTTGTTACGACCGGTGTTCCCCTTGGAGTTACTTTTTCCTTTTTGATATCGGCTCCCATGGTAAATGAAATAGCCCTCGTGCTTCTCTACGGGCTCTTCGGCTGGAAAATCGCCGCCATTTACCTCGTCACCGGCCTTCTTATTGCCATGATTGCCGGATGGGTAATAGGAAAGCTACGCATGGAACGCCATCTTGAAGAATGGGTTTTACAGATCCAGGCGGGTGGAAATGGAGTGGTTGAGGAAAATCTGAGTTGGGAGGACCGGATTCGATATGGTTTTGACGCTGTTAAGGAGATTGTCGGGAAAGTCTGGATCTATGTTGTGCTGGGAATTGCGGTGGGCGCCGGCATTCATGGGTATGTTCCCGAAGGATTCATGGCATCCATCATGGGAAAAGAAGCATGGTGGTCTGTTCCGATAGCCGTTTTAATCGGCATCCCGATGTATTCCAATGCAGCAGGCATCATACCTGTGGTTCATGCCCTGATTGAAAAAGGTGCGGCTCTCGGGACTGTGCTTGCC
>JAABPS010000518.1 GCA_011391835.1 Desulfobacteraceae bacterium | reverse complement strand
CATTTGACGGCTCAAAGCAAAATATCATAGCTGCCGTCCCAAAGAACGAATAAGCTTCCAGAGCGTAATCACCAATGTTTGCTCCAACATCAAACACAGTGACTAAGGAATCGTTTTTCTTACGAAGAATTCTGCTCAGATTTTTCAATAAATAGGTTTCGCCGCTGTAATGCGGAAGAGAAGCTGGCCCGATGTTCATACCGTATAGGGTCACATCGAGCATGATTCCCCAGAAAGGCTGTAATTTCTTCATTCTCATGATGTTTTTAATGACTTGCAAATATTTCACCTTATTTTCCTCACGCCACAGCGCCAGATCGGGAAAAAGCCCCCGTATGGGCGGTCCGGATCGTTGTCTGCTTCGCGCAGCGCAGGACTGCCAGTACATTACCGGCCACTGCATCGATCGGAACAATCCAAAATCTCAGCTTTTTGTTCTTTATTCACATCTGCCGTTCAGATCCAGCCTTATGGGTTTTGAGACCTTTTAATTTAGGGTATATTCTGGAATTCAGGAACTTAAGTGCATTATCCGCCAAATAAGACGCCAATTTAATTGCTGGTTCATCAATATATATCGTTGAAAGGTATGCAAAAAGAATAATAATCGGAAATCCTGAAATTAAAACAAGCAGAAAAGACAAGTGATAGCCCAAATGAAGATATAGCGCCGAGAATAAATAAGAGGAAAGGGATCCCAATACCAAAAAATGAACGGCATATAAACCATAAGATATTCTGCCTAAAAAAATCAAAATCGGATGCATAAGATATTCTTTTATTCTACTGTTAGTCACGACAAGTATAAAAATCGTTAATGCTGCGATTACCGGGTATCCCCTCCCAAGCCATTGATCGAAGGGTAATGCATAAAATATTGTCTGCTTGATAAAATCGGATTTTACACAGTATGGATAAGATGATAGATACAAAAAGAACACAAATAGTGGCACAGAAACATACCGATTCGATTTTATTCTTAATAAGATATCATGATTCTTAACAATATCGGCCATAATTACACCAAGAATAAACCCCATATAAAAACTACGATGAAAAATGGCCAAAAGAAACAGTAAAATTGGCAATCTATACTTGTATCTTCCAAAAATCGCTACAAAAAGAAAAACAAGAAACGAGCCATACAACTCAATTTTGATCGTCCAAAGAGGCGGGTTATATATAAATCCCCGAGAAAACAAGGATGTGACAATATCTATTATGAGACGTACAACACCCACTTCGCCATTCCAGTAATCGGAAAACCATGGCCTTGAACCGCTTAGATCAGCAACGGCCGAATTATAAAATGCTTTATTCACCCACAAACTGTATCCCGCAATTATTGTGAAAAGAACAAGCCCGCCCAATCGAACAGGTCGTTTTATAACTGCCGAGACAATTTTATCTATTCTTCGGATCTCCCCCAGAAACCCATAGGACAACACATACCCACTCAAGATAAAGAAGAGACAAACCGCCAGATGCCCTGCGACAAAGAGCCCAAACGGAGGGCAAAAAACAATATCCTCCCAAATGGATTTCTGATGATAATTTCCCTGGAGGCCAAAAATTGTATAAGGATAGAATGCAGCAAAATAGTGGGCCATTACCACAATAAGGGCTGCGATTCCTCTCAGTGAATCCAGATGATGCAGGCGCTGTTGTTTCATTAAGTTTTGTTCATAATTTGAACCGGACATCCTGAACAGGGATTTATTTCCGGGAAAACTCAGACTTTATGCTGTCGTCAGGTCAGATCAACCCTTATGGGTTGAGCCTTTCGACGATACGCTTGCCAAGTAAGATTCCTTTGCGCTCGATGGTTGCGTACAGGATGTACGAAAAAGACGCTGTAACAGCAACAACACAGAGAAAATGCAGGATACTGGATGTGTCTCCATTTTCAAAAAATGAACTAATACCGAATTTAGAGAAAAAATGCAGTACGGCAAAGTGAGATAGATACATGCTGAAACTGATCTTTCCAAGCTGTATCACCAGCTTATTGACGATGGCCTTGACAGGAAAAACGCTTAGGGTGATCGCAAACAAGGCGAACGCTGCCCCAATGGCGACATAATTACCTAACAGTCCAGTGATGTTGATTGATGAAGACAGCAGCATCAGCAACAAGATCCCAAGCATGAAGAGAAGGTTGCCAAAGACCACAACCCGCTTCAATGTGCTAACATTGATAAATGCAAAATAAGTGCATATTCCAATGGCGAACACGGGAAGTTGACCGAAGAAATTCATATAAATGAACGTTGAAACCAGATACTGTTGG
>JAABPS010000517.1 GCA_011391835.1 Desulfobacteraceae bacterium | reverse complement strand
ATCTGGCGGTCGGTTCTAAACCACTTTGATGCAGTTAAAATCGGGCTTACTGCAACTCCAGCCTCACATACGGTTGCTTACTTCGGAAATCCGATTTACCGTTATACCGTTGATAAGGCCGTCATTGAGGGTTTTCTGGTAGATTACCAAGCTGTTAAGATTAAGTCGGATGTAAGGATTAACGGAATTTTTCTCAAGGAAGGTGAAAAAGTCGGGGTAAAGGACTCTGAAACCGGCAAGGAATTTATTGATGAGCTGGAAGATGAACGAACGTTTGACTCCCAAGAGGTTGAAAGAAAAATTACCTCCCCGGACAGTAACCGTAGAATCCTTGAAGAGATTGCTCGGTATGCACTGGAACATGAAGGAAAAACAGGCCGGTTTCCGAAAACCCTTATTTTTGCAGTAAATGACATTCCGCATATCTCCCACGCAGATCAGCTTGTCCACATCGCACGCGAGATTTTCGGAAGAGGCGATGACTTTGTTCAGAAGATCACCGGCAGCCCATCGGTGGACAGGCCCCTTGAAAAAATTCGGCGCTTTCGCAACAGACCTCTTCCATCCGTAGTTGTTACGGTTGACATGCTTTCTACAGGCGTGGATATTCCAGCGCTTGAGTTCATTGTCTTTTTACGTCCGGTTAAGTCCCGTATTCTCTGGACACAGATGCTTGGCCGCGGCACCCGGAAATGTCCTGACATCAACAAGGAATATTTCACCATATTTGACTGCTTTAACGGAACCTTGATTGAATACTTCAAAGATTCGACCGACTTTGTTATTGAAGTGGAAGAAATCGGTGAAACAGTAACCATACAGCAGATTATTGAAAACATCTGGAACAATGTAGAACGGGATTACAACACCAGGCGTCTCATCAAACGGCTGCGGCGTATCGCCGATACAATGAGCGCAAAGGCGCGGCAGGATTTTTCCGCTTTTATTCCGGATGGAGACATTGGCAGGTTTGCCGGCGAACTGCCGAAAAACCTGAAAAACCGGTTCAATGAAACCATGGAAACCCTTAGAAATAAGGATTTTCAAGAACTACTCGTGAATTATGACCGCGCCAGGAATCCATTTTACGTGGCTTACGATACACAGGATACGGTAATTTCCGAATATGTGTTCAAATTTGGTGATAAACAGGTCAGACCCGCCGATTATCTCAGTGCGTTTTCGGAATTTATTCATGCAAACAAAGATAAAATAGATAGCTTGACCATACTCTTTAATAACCCTCGCAAATGGAATACGCAGGCGTTAAAGGAGATCCGGGAAGTTCTTAAGAAGAATTCTTTTGATGAAGAAAAGGTACGCAAAGCCCATGCGCTTTCGGGGCATAAGGCAATGGCCGATATTATTTCGATGGTAAAGAACGCTGACAACGGACAAAATCCGCTCCTGACAGCGGAAGAGAGAGTAAATAAAGCCATCTCGGAAATCATTTCGTCCGGTTCGTTTAATGTTGAACAAAAAGCGTGGTTCGGATATATCCGCGAGCACCTTGTTATTAATCTTGCTATAGAAAAAGATATTTTCGACCTGATGCCGGTGCTGGAAAGGCGCGGCGGACTGGCAATAGCCAGAAAAATATTTGGCCCAGAGCTGGATTCAATCATTGAGGAAATAAACTACAAATTAGCAGCCTGATACTTCGACTCCGTTCAGCGTAAGGGTACTTTGATGTCTGATATTGTAAATAAACTATGGGGAATGTGTCACACCCTCCGGCACGATGGCATTGATTATGGTGATTATATTGAGCAGCTTACTTATCTGCTGTTCATGAAAATGGCTGATGAAAAAAGCGTTGATCTGCCCGGGCATTGCGATTGGGAATCATTGAAAAGCAAATCCGGCACAGAGCTGACGGACCATTACCTGATGGTTTTGCAAAAGCTCCGTGATGCAAAAGGCTTGCTCGGCGATATATTTGCCCAGTCAATGCCCAAATTCAATAACCCGGTCAATCTGAAAAGAATCATAACCATGATTGACGCTGAGGAGTGGTCAAGCCTTGATGTGGATGTAAAAGCCGAAGCCTTTGAAGGGCTTTTAGAAAAGGCGGCAAGCGAAGGGAAAAAAGGCGCAGGGCAATACTTTACACCGCGCATGCTTATTCGATCCATCGTTAAACTCATGCAGCCCGATCCGCTTACGAACAGGGAAATGAAAATTTGTGACCCTGCCTGCGGCACCGGCGGTTTTCTGGTGGCGGCTTACGAATGGCTGATTCAAAAAACAAAGGGCGCAATACCGCTTGATGAGGTAAAGCGGATTAAGGAGAGCACCTACTAC
>JAABPS010000516.1 GCA_011391835.1 Desulfobacteraceae bacterium | reverse complement strand
AGCTTCCCAAACCAGAAGAACTGGTAAAGATTGATCACAGTATTTCATCCAAAAACTGGATGGATACACCGGTGAATATTCGGAAAGGCATGTATTGCTATGCGTCCAATCCGAAGAGTGTTGAATATGTGGGCCTCCCGAACGCTCGGGAATGGAATCCCCTTGATGATGACTGGAAACTTCCGCAAAACTGGAAGCAAATCCTCCATGAAGGATTTAAGGAACGACTCGATAAATTCAGATCCTTCAAGGTATTTATGGATATATGTGTGCGCTGCGGAGCCTGTGCGGACAAGTGCCATTTCTTTATCGGCACCGGAGATCCGAAAAATATGCCGGTCCTGCGGGCTGAGCTTCTACGGTCTGTATATCGCAATGATTTTACAAAAGCAGGAAAAATTCTCGGCAAAATTGCGGGCGCCAGAGAGCTGACCATCGATGTACTGAAAGAGTGGTGGTATTATTTCTTCCAGTGTACGGAATGCAGAAGGTGCTCTGTATTTTGTCCCTACGGCATAGACACAGCAGAGATAACCATCATGGCAAGAGAACTGCTGAATCTAATAGGTCTGAACATCGATTGGATTGCAACGCCGGTAGCCAACTGCTATCGGACAGGCAACCATCTCGGTATTCAGCCCCATGCCTATAAGGACATGTTGAATTTCTTTATTGATGACATCGAAGAAAAAACCAATGTCAGGGTTGAACCCAGTTTCAATAGAAAGGGCGCAGACATTCTTTTTATCACCCCATCCGGAGATGTATTTGCTGATCCCGGCACCTACACGGCCATGGGATATCTGATGCTCTTTCATTATTTACGGGAAAAATACGGCTTTGATATTACCTGGAGCACCTATGCCTCAGAGGGCGGAAATTTCGGCTTTTTCACATCCCATGAAACAATGAAACGGCTCAATGCAAAGATGTACGCAGAGGCCAAGCGTCTGGGAGTAAAATGGATCCTGGGCGGAGAATGCGGCCATATGTGGCGAGTGATCCACCAATACATGGACACCATGAACGGCCCCACTGATTTTCTGGAAGAACCTGTTTCTCCAATCACAGGGACAAAATTTGAAAATGCCAAATCCACTAAAATGGTTCACATTGCAGAATTCATTGCCGATCTCATCAAACACGACAAACTGGAGCTTGATCCCAGCCGGAACGATCATCTAAAAGTGACATTTCACGACTCTTGCAATCCATCCAGAGGGATGGGGTTGCTGGAGGAACCGAGATACGTCATTCAACATGTATGTAACCATTTTTATGAAATGCCAGCCAATACCATTCGAGAACAGACATTTTGCTGCGGTAGCGGCGCGGGCTTAAATGCCGGAGAAAATATGGAACTGCGAATGCTCGGCGGTCTTCCCAGGGCCAATGCTGTAAAATATGTGCATGAAAAACATGGGGTGAATATGCTTGCCTGCGTTTGTGCCATTGACCGAGCTGCGCTTCCTCCGCTGATGGAATACTGGGTTCCTGAAGTCAATGTTACCGGCATGACGGAATTGGTCGCCAACGCCCTTATCATGCCTGGACAGGGTGAGAGAACAACGGACTTGAGAGGTGAAGAGCTTCCAGGTTTACAGAGCGATGGTGTCGAAACGGAGGGGGATAATGTCGAAGAATAAACAGATATATAATCGAAACCTAATCGTTGCCGGTTTAATCCTTTTTGTTGCAGCAATAACATTTCCTGTCTGGAATTATTTCATGTTTAGCGGAGAAGCATCCACCGCGCCCGAGATTAAACTGTCAGAAAAAGCATTAGCCGCTAAGGAATGCGTCCAGTCAAAAGAATATATGAAAACCGAGCATATGCAGCTTCTGAACGTCTGGCGTGATAAGGTTGTGCGGGAAGCAAAACATACGTATGAGAGCCCCAACGGGAAATCGTATAATATGAGTTTATCCAGCGGTGAAAATTCGTGTTTGGGATGTCATGTTGATAAAGCCCAGTTTTGTGACAAATGTCATACCTATGCTTCGGTAACGCCTTACTGCTGGGATTGTCATATTGATCCGAAGGAGAAGAAATAATGGAAAATCACGGGAGAAGAAGATTTCTGAAATTAGCCGGCATCTCAGCTTTAGGGCTGGCTGCTGCGCCTGTTCGCAATACCTTTGCGGCATCAGGAGTAAGTGCTGAAAAACCAGCCGCGATGGTTCAAAATAAAAACGCTTTGACAGGGAGCCATTGGGCGATGGTTATTGATACGAGAAAACTGGAGACTGAAGCGGATCTGGAGCCAATGATTGAAGCCTGCCATAAAATTCATAATGTGCCCGTGAAGATACCGAATAAAAAGCATGAAA
>JAABPS010000515.1 GCA_011391835.1 Desulfobacteraceae bacterium | reverse complement strand
TGAAAAGAAACTTGAACTGGATATGTTTAAAGACTAATGAAACGATGTTAAAACATTTTCTATTAATCTGCATTTATCAAAAATAAAAACCCAGCCGAATTGCTGGGTTTTTATTTTAATCGTATTTTAGTTCTTTTTCATTAAACTTTTGGCCTTGGCAAAACACCGGCTTTTTCCGCTATTTCCGGTACCCGGTGTTCCCATTCAATGGCCATCAAATGCACGCCTGCTACACCTTTCATTTCCTTGAATTCCTCAATCTGTTCACAGGCAATCTTTA
>JAABPS010000514.1 GCA_011391835.1 Desulfobacteraceae bacterium | reverse complement strand
CTTCTTCCGCAACCATCTTCTTATCAGCGCTTTGAAGCCTTTTAATAATCTCATCCGGAACATCCATACCGGGTACCTTGGCTTTCATATACCGTGCCATACCAAGGCTCTTCATGGGAGTTACACCAGCCAGTATATAAACCTTCTCCGTAAGCCCCATATCATTGGCCTGCCTGATAAATTCCCTGAACCGTTCCATATTGTAAATACACTGTGTTTGAATAAAATCAGCGCCGGCTTTTATCTTTTTCGCCAGACGGTGTACACGCCATTCATGGGGTTGCGCAAATGGATTGGCCGCCGCTCCGATGAAGAGTTTCGGCGGGTGTGCTATTTCTGCGCCGCTCATAAACTTTCCTTCATCACGCATGGTCTTCACCATATTGAGAAGCTGCATGGAATCAATGTCAAAAACACCCATTGCCGCGGGGTGATCACCAAACTGCTGATGGTCGCCTGAAAGGCAAAGCATATTTCTGACACCGTGCGCGTATACGCCCAGAATATCGGCCTGCATGGCAAGACGATTTCGGTCTCTGCATACCATCTGAAAATTCGGCTCAAGGCCCTCCTGTATGGCTATCAGCGATGCGGCCCAGCTTGACATCCTAACCACAGCGGTCTGGTTATCGGTAATATTAACGGCGTCAACCATGCCTTTTAAATGAGCGGCCTTTTCTCTAACCTCTTTCGCGTCTGTACCTCGTGGCGGACCCAACTCTCCGGTAAACGCAAAATGGCCTCCTCTTAAAATCTTTTCTAAATTACTCTCTGATTTCATGTCTCGCTTCCTTTATACTGAAAAATCTGATCTGAGCCGTTTGAAATATTGATTTACAGCCAATTGCCAAATCTATGATGCTTTTTTTACTTCTATTTTCTTGTATCCGGGCTGAACCAGTGTTCGCGGAACCTGATTTTTCCAATTCTGAGCGGGAATAATTTCAAGAATACAGTCAAGTCGTCCCTGTTTTTTTAGACGCTCATAAATCATGTACCATGCGCATGGCTGGTCGATATGTATTTCACAGGATCCATTGTTGGTCCCTCCGCAGGGGCCATTGTAAAGACCTTTGGCGCACATGGTAACCGGACAAATGCCGCCTGTCTGCCCGAGCACACAGCTCTCGCAGGAACGGCATCTTTCCTCATACCATCCCACATCCTGATTGACGGCCAGACCGGATGTATCCACAGCAGGAAAAACAGGTATCTCAGGAAATCGTTCCGCCAAAAATTGAACCCCCACACCGCAGGCCATAGACAGAATCGCCTCATAGTTTTTTGCAATAGCGTCAAGTTCGGCAAGATATTCACGGTCGCACTGCCGCTCCAAAGTAATGGCATCAATTTCAACAGGTTGATTTTCCATCTTTCTGGCCATATCCAGTTCCGCGTTCAAAACGGCCACTTCTTTTTCTCCGCCTGCCAGACAAACAGCCACACAGGTTCCGCATCCCACGTTCAAAACCTTTTTATAGCCCTTGAGCTGAATCTTTATCTCTTCCAGCGGTTTTCTTCTAGCAACTATCATTATCCCTCTCGAGTATTTAAATGTCTTTTTATATTATAAAAACAACCCGTTAATTTCCTTAAGCCTAAAGGCCCCATGGGTAAATAAAAAAGCGTCTTTTAAAAATTGTTATTAATTACATTGCTGTTTCAGGATGAAAAACATCAACATCCTTCAAATCATCCCCCAGGTACTCACGTTCATTCGGCCCGAGGATCCCAAGCGACAAGCATAGAATCGTCCATAAATGAACGACAGGATATCCGCCGCCATAATGCTCGCTCAACTCATGTATCTGCGCGTGGCAGTTATGACAGCCGGCAATACAATAATCCGCACCTGTTGCCTTAATCTGTTCATCTTTTATTTTTCCATATATAAGCCGCTGATCTTTAAATCCTGACTGGAGAAAACCGCCGCCGCCGCCGCAGCAGTAATTATTCGACCTGTTTGGCTGCATATCAATAAAATTTTCCTCGCCTACCATGGACTTAACAACAAATCGCAGATCTTCCGCTATGGGATCGCCA
>JAABPS010000513.1 GCA_011391835.1 Desulfobacteraceae bacterium | reverse complement strand
ACTTGGTGCCCATTTTTTTGTTTATAAAGGGGAAGAGATCGGGTATCTGTTATCCGGGGAATTAAGCGTCACTATTGAAAATCATACACATTCAGCTCGTGCTGGTGATATGCTCTGTTTTACATCTCAAATACCTTCTCAATGGGAAAATACAGGCGATGAGGTGGCAAAACTATTTTGGGTTAAAGTTAAATAAAACCAATTAGTTATTCAATATCTAACAAACTTTCCCTCCCTTATTGACAATAATTTATTCTGTATTATTTTAACAGATCATTTTAGCCATAATACTAAATAGGTAAAGTGAACCTTTAAAAACTGAAACCGTGAACGCGCATCATGCGTTTATTAGTTTAGATCTGGTAGTTAAATGACGAATAAGCGGGATTATTATGACGTGTTAGGTGTACATCGCGATGCATCGGCTGATGAACTAAAGTCCGCTTATCGTAAACTCGCCTTAAAATACCATCCTGATAGAAACCCGGAGAGCAAAGACGCTGAAGAAAAGTTTAAGGAAGCAGCTGAAGCATACGAAGTGCTTAGGGATTCCCAGAAGCGTTCTATTTATGATCAATTTGGCCATCAGGGGCTTGAAGGAAGCGGCTTTCACGGATTTGGTGGTTTTGAAGATATTTTCTCCAGTTTTGGTGATATTTTCGAAGATTTTTTCGGGTTCGGCAGCCGGAGGCATTCAAGGACCAGAGCTCAGCGAGGGTCAGACCTGCGATATGACATGATGCTAAATTTCATGGATGCAGCCTTTGGCATTGAGAAAGAAATCGACATCGAGAAAATGGAAAAATGCCCAACCTGTGACGGTAATGGATGTGAGCCGGGCACGAGCCCAGAATCCTGTAGACAATGCCAGGGGTCTGGCCAGGTTTCACGCAGCCAGGGGTTTTTTACGGTGAGGACAACATGCAATCGCTGTCGCGGAACGGGTCAAACCATTCCAAATCCATGCTCAACATGCAAAGGCACAGGGCAGATTTTAGAAAATAAAAAAGTGTCCATCAAAATACCGGCAGGTGTTGATTCCGGATCAAGACTGAGGCTCACCGGAGAAGGGGAAGCTGGTATGTATGGCGGCCCTTCCGGCGATTTGTATGTCTTTATCAATGTCAAACCCCATGAATTTTTTCAACGCAATGAAACAGATATTATCTGCCAGATCCCGATCTCTTTTGTTCAGGCAGCTCTTGGCGACAAGATAATGATCCCCACACTTCATGGAGAAAAAAAGCTGGAAATTCCGAAAGGCACCCAACCAGGAGATTTGTTCCGTTTCAACGGCGAAGGAATCCCTTCACTTCACAGCAAAAAAAGAGGGGATCAGATCATTCAGGTGTTAGTGAAAACGCCCACCAACCTCAATAAAAAACAGGAGGCTCTGCTTAAGCAGTTCGCTGACCTCGAAACAGAAAAATTTTCAAATAAGCTAAAGACCATACTCAAAGGGGACTCAGCCAGTACATCACGATAGGGATGCATGTGATAGCATATACTCATATGAATATATAATTGGAGAATATTCACACCGTGTTTGAATTAAAAATAACAACCCATTTTTCCGCAGCCCATCAGCTTAAAATGGTGGCAAAGAAATGCGAAAATTTACACGGACACAACTGGAAGGTTGATGTATGTGTTACCGGTGAAAAATTAAATGATGCAGGAGTGTTGATAGATTTTGGTGAGATTAAAATGCATCTCTCAAAGATTATAGAAAGACTGGATCATAAATTTTTAAATGATCTTGATTGTTTTCATAATGGCAATCCATCCTCAGAAAGTATCGCCCGGTATATTTCAGAAGAGCTTCAGGCAACTATCAGCAATCCTTCAATTCATGTATCCAGGGTGACCGCATGGGAATCAGACGATGCGTGCGCAACCTATATTACTTAGTTTTACCGATGGGTTAACATTCTATAAATTCTTAGCGTATAACAGCCCCCTCCTTAAGGTTTAGTCGGATGTTTTTTCTGCAAACCCTTGGCATCGGATTCCTTTATTGGTATTTCCAATAAACTATTGATTTTAACCCACTGATAAGATATAAAAAAGCCTCCGCCGAAAATGGAAGAAGCCTATATAATGGGATTCAACGGAGGCTTTGAGCAAGGAAAACTGTTTGCAGCACTCCCTGGACTCTAATGATTTATATCAGTTTGAAAAAGACCGGTCAATCGAAAATGCCCGTTCACATGCGGTTAAAAGGACAATTCATCCCTGTGCGGAATTGCAAAAAAGATTCTAACAAGAATGATAGATGTTTTCAGTGGATACTATTTGTTTTTATTTTTACCCACTCTTTTTGCCCACAGGCATTCTCTCTAACA
>JAABPS010000512.1 GCA_011391835.1 Desulfobacteraceae bacterium | reverse complement strand
GATATCTGAACATGGGCGACATTGACAGAACAATGGTTCCCCCAGGTAACCCAGGATCCCATTGGCGGATCTAAAAAAAGAACTTTCATTTTCACTCCTCCTTCATTGCTCGTTTATTATTATGGCTGTATATTCCAACCGGCAGGAAGATCCGCCGGACTCAGAATTTTTCCGAACGTCACAAGCTTGGCAATATAACCATGAGGTGTCATATCGAACGCAGGATAGAAAGCTTCAGTGCCGTACGGATAAACCGTATTTCCTTTATAAATCGTTACCTCCTCCTTGGCACGAAATTCAATGGGTACATCCTCGCCTGTTGCTGTTTTGCCCGGTTCCTGCACAAACGCGTAAAACGGTACACCAAATTCTCGGGCTAACAGAGCCAACTGGCTGGTCCCCGTTTTATTGACAATATCGCCATTTAGCGCCACCCTGTCAGCACCGGTAATCACTTTGGTGCAGCGCCCACTGCTTAAAATAGAAACCGCACGATTATCAGGAATCAGAGTGACATCAAACCCGTCCTGGCTCATTTCCCAGGCCGTGAGCCGACCCTGTAAATACGGACGTGTTTCAGTCGCATAAAAAACCAGCCGCTTCCCCTGATCCCGGCAAATCCTCGCGGTGAGAAGCAGTTCACCGCTGGTATTGCAGTGTGTAAGGATAATGTCTCCATCTTCAAAAAGGGATGCCGCCAGCTGAGCCCTTTTCAGACGCATGGCTTTGATAGTGCCAAGCAGCGCCTGTATATGCCCGACAACGGTATCTGCTGCTGTATCCGGCTCCTTCTGAACCGCATCTTGTGTCCAGCCGATTACCAGATCCGTATATCGTGCAAAAGCAAATGTTGGCCGGCTTCTTTTCAGGGCATCAGAGGCTTCCCGGATATCGGCCATCAATCCGTCTCCTGATGACGCTTTGCGGGCAGTCAGCGCCAGTCCATACAGGACAGTCAGAAGCTGTCCGAATGCTCTGGTTTTCATATCCCGAATCGCCGCAACAGCCTCCGTATAGTGCTCAATACGGATATAGGAAACCGTTTCAGGAAGCTGAGACTCGTCCAGCAACATGATATGGTCATGGTAAAGCTTTGCAGACCACCCAAGTAACGGAAAGTCTATGTTATTTCTTTGACTCAAGGATCTTTATGGCTTCAATGGCTACGTCGATCGTATGTGTCTCTGCTTCAAAATACTTCGGGCTGACAAACCCCAACTCACCTGTAATCAGGTTATCGCTTACAGCCAGAATCCCACCGGCCCTGGCCCCTTTGAGCTGGGCAACAGTCAGAAGGCTTGAACTGATCATATCAACACCAATGACATTGAGCTCGCACATTTTCTGGATCTGCGTTTTGGTCTCACGCAACAGTGCGTCCGTTGTCCAGATGGTACCCATGTGGTAAGTATATCCCAGTTTCTTGCAGGCTTCCATCAAAGCCTGTGTCAGATAAATATCCGCTACTGTTGAGAAGCTATCGGGCACATAATAAGAGGTGGTGCCTTCTCCCCGGACACAGCCGGTAACTATGATAAGGTCACCAATACTAATATCTTCACGCATGGCGCCGCAGGAACCAGCGCGGATAATATACTCACTTCCGCCCGCTGTTAGTAGTTCACTCATAATGGCACTGGGCGGAGCGTACATTCCGCTGTTTGCCGTTGTAACGAGGGTACCATCCAGTTCTCCTGTAAACATGTCGAACCCGGCAAACGAAAAATCCTTTACCGGGTCATCTAAACGTTTAAGAATCGGCTCTAACCGTTCAATCGGCCCTGGTACAATGCTGTATTTCCCCAAAGATCCTGGTTGAACCTGAACCATCATCAGCAGATCCAATGCTTCCACATGTACATCTTTAGCCATATCCATCTCCTGTAACAATTTTTCCGGTTTCTAAATCATATCATCAAAAAAACAATCAATTCTTTGAATTTAAATATTTAAATTTAACTATTTTGAATGAAAAAAAAAGTCAAGTACGATTCTTATTATGACTATAATAGGATAAAGATTTTGTTTGTGTAAAAGAGGTTAAGGTATCGTTTTTAAGGCTCTGCTATGGTTTAAATAAGGATACGGTGGATTGATTCATAGACAAGGTTATTGCCCATAGCTGTCCACTAAACTTTTCCCCATTGGATTTGCCTGGGTAAACGCTTTTTCTCCCAAAATTTGCGTTGCTGGAAAATAAACCCATCAGAGCATCTCTTTCATTTGCTCTTTTTTGTCTTAAAATATTTTTCAGGGTCATCTCGAAGCAACTCCAGCCGAGTTGCATAATAGGCCCTTTCCCTGCTCTTATGAACCAGTGAGCCGAACTTTTCCACTGGCGTTTCAT
>JAABPS010000511.1 GCA_011391835.1 Desulfobacteraceae bacterium | reverse complement strand
TCTCTGTCGTTACCAAATATGGAACTAACGAGCCGTTGATGCCGTTCATCCTGTGGAATACTGAGATAGGTAGCATTGGCAAGCCGCTCGTATCCTGCGACTAAAAGACTTCCCGATCCACAAGTAGGATCTGCCAGAATGCGGCTATCTGGAGGAAGCTCTTCTATGGGCATACGCTCTAAAAGTGTTTTCGCCAATATGGATGGGGTGTAGTGAATCCCCCATTTGTCGCGAAGATCTTTTGTAACGAAAGCTGATGCGTAGAAATTGCCGACCATATCCAGACTTACCTGGGAAAAATCAAAAGCAGAAGGAAATCGTTTAAGAAGAGGATCAAGCATTCCAGCAATTCTTTTGTCTATAATAAAATAGCCGGATAAAGAATTTTTAGCAAAGGACAAGAATTCTATCACGCCGGAATCCAGTGGCCAATTTTCTTTCAATCGGTCACGGAGGATTCGGGCGCCTAAAATCGCAATCGCCGCATTAATGACTCTTTGCTTATCTTCTTCGTCACTTGTGGATTCTATAACTTGCTCTACACCTTTTTCAAATCGATCTACAAGTTCTTTATCAGCAATATCAATGGCTTG
>JAABPS010000510.1 GCA_011391835.1 Desulfobacteraceae bacterium | reverse complement strand
GCTTAATAAGATTCGGTGCAATATCAAAAATCGTAAGCTGTTCCGATACCAATTTCGCCCTTTCCAAACGGCGGGGTGTAAAACATTCCCGATTATCTCTAAGATATTCTTTAAACTTGGAAAGGGGAACAATTTTGCTTTTTGGTATTTGCCGGTTGAATGTGGCTGCGTCTTTACTCAGGCCAACAGTTATCAGCCGGGGCTCAGTCTTTCCATGATGGGCTTTATACTCTGCGAGTACGATAATCGGGGTTGCTAATGCACGGAATGGAGAAATATCTAAATCAAATTGGACTTTTCCAATATCTTCGGTTCCTTTTACTGATATTACAGCCGTATCGGCATCTTGACGCAGAGAACTTGAATAGGCCACCATGTCTGCCATGTGTGATTTTTCTCCCGTCCCGACAAAACGTATATCACGGAGAAGCGTTTTTTCGTGTTCAGAGTACCCCACCTGTTGAAAAGCCGAGCTTATTTCCTTTCGAATGGAATCGCTAATCGGCTTTTCATTCCCAGTTTTATGTCCTGATAACTCTTGCATGGGATGTGCCTCTCTTTATGAATAACATGGTTTTATATTGGATAATTCATCCTTAATAAAAGCCCTGTCATAATTTTTAATATCAGCGCTGTACCAGCCTTTTAAATAGAACTCTCAGTGCTTTTCCCTCTTTAACACAATTTCTGAAAATTTTCTCATGATGACGCGGGTAAAGGTTTTTTTCATGATATCCGGCGGAGCGAAGAGCTTTTTCCAAACTTATTGCTCTTTTTTCAAGCTCCATATAGGAGATAAGCTTAATTGCCGCCTGATCGCAAGTGCAAAAAATTAATTCTTCAGTTTTAATTAAATATGCGATTGAGGTAGATTCTCCGGGATCTATTCCCAACCTTGCTTCTTTTGCTTCCCTTTGCACCTTTTTCAGATTTTCAAGATCAATGTTTTCAATTATCGAAGCATCTCTAATGTCAATTTCAATTTTTGCCCCATTCTTCTTGTAATATCTTGCTTCCTCAAAAACAGTTCGAGACAGAAAGACATCATAGGCTTTGCCAATTTTTCCGAATAAACCAAGAGTATGAAGATCAATGACAATATCGGCATCAAGCAGCAATAATTTTCGCATAGTTATCTTCACCAAATCCCTCAGCTGCAAGCTTGTCATCTATTTCAGCGCGATCTATTTCCAGATACCCGGCAAAAAGGCCTCTTGATATCTTGCCTTCCATCAGGCATCTGCATGCAAGAGATATAAATCGTGAAGGAAACTTGGACGGCCTTTCTTTGCCATATAACTCTTGGCGCATATCGCGATCAAGATCACGGAATTTCGGGTTGTCCAGCACTTTTTGCGCCGTGAGTTTCTTAATTATTTTCAGATTAACCAGTCTCCAGATAACCGCTTCTGTTGACACTCCAAACTCCTTTGCCAGTTCGATTATATCAATCATTCTGATCTCGTTGTCGGCAGCCGTCTCTTTGAGTGTATCCCGAAGATGATTTACTGGCAATAGCAGGCTTGAAGCGAAGATGTCGGCGAATTGTTCCGGTCTCGTTTTTATAGTTCCATCGCCGATTTCCTCGGGAGAAAAAACGTTCCAGGTTATAACGTGAAATAACTCGTGAGCGAGGTCGAAACTTCTTCTCCAAGGGGCGTCATTGATATTGATGAGAATACCGACCCCCAGGGCGTTATCCACTACACTGGCTCCGGAAACACCTTCATCCAATGGCATGTGCAGGATTTTGAAG
>JAABPS010000509.1 GCA_011391835.1 Desulfobacteraceae bacterium | reverse complement strand
GGTATAGGTGATATGGAAGATGAACTTTACACGCTGAACGAAACCGGACGATCGATCTGGGAAAAATTGGACGGTAAAAAGACATTACGAGATGTTGTGGAAGCTTTACTTTCGGAATTTGATTCGCCGGTTGAAGAAGTAGAGAAAGATGTTACTGGTTTTGTCCAGGAACTTGTCAACCGGCGGATGCTTGTTGAAGCCTGAAAAGATGAAACCTTCCTTACGGATTCAGAATCAGAATGAAAAAGCCTTGTCCGGAAAGGCGCTTGCCGTGCTTCTTGCCGCGGTTCTTGATAAAGGGATTCCATTCCGATTTAAGGCCAGAGGCTTTAGCATGTCTCCGATGATACAGGACGGTGATGTTATTACCATCTGTTCCTTCCATCCGGAAGCGCTTCATTTGGGCGATGTGGTGGCCATTTTTTATGCACGTACAGAAAAGTTTGTGGTTCATCGTTTGATTGATCGGAAAGGTGATTTTTTTATTGTAAAGGGAGATAATAATCCGGGGCCGGATGAACAGGTTTCGCAGGATCAAATAGTCGGAAGAGTAAAACGTATTGAGCGAAACGGAAGACGAATCCATTTTGGCCTGGGGAAGGAACGATATGTGATTGCGTGGCTGATGCGGAATAGATTATTCCTGGCTTTAATTCGTAAGAGCCGGATGATTAAAAAAGTGTTCGACGCATAAACCTATTCCTGCTTTTTAACACGTTCATTGGTGAGTTATTATTTCGATGACAGCCTATTTGCAGCTACATGAGGTAAAAAAATTACCCCGCGTTCCTCTTACGGGAAACATAGACATCACTTATCGATGCAATAACAATTGCAGGCATTGCTGGCTGCGAATTCCGCAGAATGCGGAAGAACAAACGGATGAACTGACGTTTGATGAAATAAAGACGATAGTCGATGAAGCACGAAAAGCCGGGTGCCGGACGTGGAACCTGTCCGGCGGAGAACCGATGCTGCGAAACGATTTCGCAGAAATATTTGATTATATCACTTCCAAAACCGTATCCTATACCCTCAACACAAATGGCACCCTGATTACTCCGGGAATTGCCCGGCTCCTGAAGCGCAAGGGCAGTAAATTGATAGCCCTTTACGGGGCAACTGCAGAAGTTCATGACCGGGTTACCCGGAATCCCGGTTCTTTTGAAGCTTTCATGCAGGGGGTTTCATATCTTAAGGAGGCTGAGGCAGGCTTCATCATTCAGGTGATTCCCATGCGCAGTAACTGGCAACAGTATAATAAAATGCTGGATCTGGCAAAATCCCTCAGCTCAACCTTTCGTATCGGATCTTCATGGCTCTATTTTTCTGCCTGTGGATCGAGGCAAAAAAACCTTGAAATTGAAAGTGAACGCCTCTTTCCCAAGGAAGTATTGGGTCTTGACCCACCCAATCCGGGGTATGATTTTCTATTTGATGAAAAAACCTGTGATATGGATTCAGACAATACGCACCAAATGGATGACCGGATTTTTACCAAATGTATTTTGAGCCGCAATGTTTTTCATATTGACCCCTATGGTGGGATGAGTTTTTGTTCTTTTATCAAAGATCCGGATCTACGTTTTAATCTGAGAAATGGGAGCGTTCAGGAGGCTTGGGAGGACTTCATTCCCGCTCTGGCTGAAAAAATACGTGCAGGTGAAGAGTATATTCAGAATTGTGGATCATGTGAAAAAAGACAAGATTGCCATTGGTGCGGCGCGTATGCTTATCTGGAACACCGCCGTTTTTCAGCGCCTATTCACTATCTGTGTGATATTGCCAAGGAAAACCAGCAATCTAAAAAAGAATGGGAAAAGTACCACCGCCGCTTTTTCCAGATAGCCGGCATCACCATCCAAGTGGACTCCGATCTGCCAATTAATGAATCCACCTATCTGCCAAAGTTCAACGTGTTTGAAACCAAGAGCCCTGGGATGGATAGGATTCATTTGCATATCCATTTTCAGATTCCAGATCTGAAAGGGAAAAATCTGGGTCAGGAGGTCTATCGCAAGGCTCCCCTGGCTATTTATAGGTGCAGGAATAACTGGATTTACCTGGGAATATCGACTGATCCAAGTGATCCCGCCTATCATCGATTAGCGGTTTTTAATGAGAATCACTCTCGCGGAGAAATTTATGTTGATCGGCCAGATCTCTATGCAAAGGGCGGCAATGAATCCCTGACTTTTTTTGCTACTGACCAGATTCTTTTGGCAAGAATTTTGGCCGAGCGTCAGGGTTTTTCTATCCATGCATCCGGTGTATCCATCAAAGGAAACGGGCTCCTTTTTGTTGGCCAATCAGGGTCGGGAAAATCTACAATCGTTGACATGTTGAAGGATGATGGGGAGATTTTATGTGATGA
>JAABPS010000508.1 GCA_011391835.1 Desulfobacteraceae bacterium | reverse complement strand
GATGTTATTCATGAGCATGGCATAGCCAGCGGTATTCTTGAGCCCCAGCCCGTCCTCAATGGATTTGTCTTTCAGAAAATATTCCAGCGCACGGTCAAGCTGGCCCCCTCTATTATAGTAAACAGTACCGATGTTATTCATGAGACCGGCATAGCCAGCGGTATTCTTTAGCCCCAGCCCGTCTCTTATAGATTGGGATTTCTGAAAGTATTCCAGCGCACGGTCAAGCTGGCCCTTTTCTCTGTAAACATT
>JAABPS010000507.1 GCA_011391835.1 Desulfobacteraceae bacterium | reverse complement strand
TACAGAGCCGATGTTCATCATGAGCATGGCATAACCAGCGGTATTATTGAGCCCCAGTCCGTCATAAGTGGATTGGGATTTCAAAAAGTATTCAAGTGCGCGGTCAAGCTGACCTTTTTCTCGGTAAACAAGGCCGATGTTATTAAGAATGCGGGCATAACCGGCGGTATTCTTGAGCTCCAGACCGTCACTTATAGATTGGGATTTTATATAGTATTCCAGCGCACGGTCAAGCTTGCCCTTTACCCTGTAAACAGAGCCGATGTTCATCATGAGACCGGCATAACCAGAAGATTTGGTTTCATTACGGCTCTTAAAGTTTCTCTCTGCTTTTTCAAGATATCCGAGACCTTCGCTAAATAGGTTTAATGTGACCCCCGCAACAACACCTGCCATTATCGATGCATCATTATAACTGGGGTCAATATCAATAGCCTTCCTAAAATTTGTAAGCGCCTCTTGGGGGTTGGTATCCTGAACTTCTAATCCTTTTGCATACCATTCATAGGCGGTTAATTTGGGTTTGGGTTTCTCCTCTATCTTCTTTTTGTCTTGTTCAGTAAGTTTTACAGTTTTGATGTCAGCTATGGTGATTTTCTCTGTCTCACTCATTAAAGTAAACACCACTTTATCCTGTAACTCAAAGATACCATTGAGTGTGCCGTCTATCTTGGTGGAGTTTTCTACCTTACCCGTTTCTACATTTACAAGTCTTGCGTGTACCCTTATGCGGTTTCCTGATACGAGATAGCTTCCCGTGAAAATAACCTGGGCGCCTGTAAGCATGCCGATTTTTATCATCTTGTCTTCTTCTACAAGACCAGATTGGGCGAGCTTCAGCTCTTCCAGTACCTTCTTTCTGTCTTGATTAGTGACGACACTGATATCTTGAATACGAGTGAGATCAGTTATGACTGTATCTGTCATACCTGCTGATATCCAGGAATATTCCTTATCTCCTGTGTTCTCAAATGGATACACCAATATATTAATCTGTTTTGCAGTGCATGGGGTGGTGAATAAATAGAAAAAAAGAAATGATGCCGATATCATTAAGAAAAGAAGCTTTTTCATCGTATCTCCTTTTTTATGAAACAGTTATCCCTTACCAAAAAATCGGCGGAAAGCAAATGGAAATTACTCGACAAGGAATATTACCAAAGAATTATGGATGTAAGCGTTGAAAAGTCAGTATGGATGGAAAATACTCAACGTAAGCCATCTCTTTCTGGTTGCACCGGGTCGCATCGAATTTTATGTTTTTTGCTTTACGGCTTACAGCCGATTAGGTAAGATGGTATGGATGGCAGGAAGTCCGATAAACCCAGCAGGGAAAAGTTTGCTTGAGGAAGTAATGGACAGCCATCGCCTGCATTCTTACTTGGGATACAAAAACACGAATGTTTTTGAGAAGAAATTTGCATTGGCAAAAGCATCTTAACAGGGTGTCCATTTTTACTTGATTAGATCAATGAGGAACGGCACGTTTTAGCACAACAGATATAGATGGAAAGAATTTTATCGAATTAATTATTAAAAAGTTTATTCGGTTCATGTAGAGTTCGACACCCAGATTTCACGGGTGGTTTAAGCAAAAAGGCTAAGACCTTTTGTTTTTCGGGCATTCGGCGCATTCGTATTCGCGGTCTCTGATAAAATCAAGCCTGTTGATGCTATGTGGTTTTTCACCCTCAACGCATACAACGAAATCGCCCGAAGACCGGCCTTCATATCCAAGGATCAGGCCGGGGCAGGGTTGTTCATTGTAATGATGGCATTTAGAGAAATCAATTCTTTCGCTCATTGTACGCTCCTTTCTTTAGTCGCCAACGTGCTCTTCAGCCCCAGCGTTTAGCTGTCGGCTGGAAAAGCCATGTTATGCTTAATCGCAACAAATATTGATGAAAGCAAATATCTTATGGCTATAATATTCATATCTTTTGCACTGGACGTCCGAAAACCCTATCTATATTGGCTTCTTGAAAAACTTTATCCCAAGGATGTTCATGTTTCATATCTTGAGGTTTGAAATGTTCTTCACATAACAGGGATTCAAAGAGGTTTATGTGGA
>JAABPS010000055.1 GCA_011391835.1 Desulfobacteraceae bacterium | reverse complement strand
TCCGTAGCCTTTATAGAATTCATAAAGATCGGTCAGGTAATGTGCTTCAGGAGCGGGTGCATGCATGGTTGCGCCCAGCTGTTCCCACACAAACATGTGAGCTGCGTGATCCATGTGTGCATGAGTATTCACATAATCCGAAACCGGCCCATACATATTATAAACCGCGCGGATATATTCCGGTTCAATATTCAGATCAATGGCAATGGTGTGGGTATTTCGGTTTTCCCTGGGCAAAACGAGCAAGCCGTCCGAGCATGAAAATTGGGAGGCAGCTTTTAGTTGATGGATAAGGAGGACATCATCAGGCAGTTGGTTTATCTGAAGATTATCAAATAGATCTTTCATCGTGTTCACTATACAATCCTTTGTGAATAAGAGAACAGGGTGAGCATTCATGAATGATTGTTGGATATAGTTTAAGAAGGTTCATTTGTACTCGGTGAACCTTTCACAGTGTGGAACCGTTCCACCAGAAGACGGTAAACCTTTACCGCTAAAAACTTGGGAATATGATTTTCCGATGCAATGATTTCTACGGCCGCATCTTGCGCTTCTTTGCTTTGCAGAGCTTCCAGAAGTTTTTCCTGAGTATGAGCCTGTTCGATGGATCGAAACACCGACCGAACCTTCAGAGCTGCCATAAGAGGCCCTACTACACCCCAGTACCCAAAGATCCAGAACAAAACACCAGTAATAAGGAGCGCATACTGGTCCCGCTGTGCGTGAACAAACAGGTAGTATGTCCCGTACGGAACGAACGTCACAAGACCCAAAATCCAAATTAAGACTGCTTTCGAAAACATGTTCAAGCTCACCTCATACTCAGTTTCAACAGAAGCTGAGTGTTATAAATATCAGCTAAAGGCCGACGCTTGTTATGGTTTAATTTGATCGATCTTTTTATTTTGAGACCAGAACTCAAGTCTGTTGCCTTCAGGGTCGTAAAGGTAGATAACTCTCGATCCCCACGCATGATCTATTATCTCTGCAGGATGAACTCCTGCTTCCTGTAAGTATGAATGTGTCGATTCAATATCATCTACTTCCATGGTGATAGTAATGCCCTTGCCATCACTGCTATCAATTGATGTCCTGGCTTCGTTCGCAACGCTCAGGCGGGAAGTCTCATTCAGTTTGAATTCCGTAAACCATTCGAGAGAAGTAATTACCTGTAACTTTAGATATGTTTTGTAAAAAGCAACCGTCTCGTTCCATTTTTTGCAATACAATATCGTGTTTACAGTTCGTATATCCATCATATGGATTCTATTCGTAAGAATATCAAATAGCTAACGCTGAGTTTACCTGGAAGCCCGTCATCTCGTGGAACGCCCTGTGCGGCGTTTTGTTGAGCTTGCGAATTCCAGGAGCGACCTTTAACGCTGTATTAGAACGAAACACCCTGTTTCGTCAAATTCTCGTTGCCTTATTCGGGTCCCCTTCAAGTTGCATTTGGCTATTCTAATGCATCTACGGTTTTTTTGCCACATCTACATACATCCTTTTAATAACCAGTGTGATTTATTGATATCAGTGTCATCTGTGTTAGGCGGGTGTCCCAAGGTAGTGCCTAAGCACGGCATGGCGGTGCTTAAAAACGCGACCAATAAACCAGGCAACAAGTCTCCGGTTCATTCGTGGTTGAAACGTAAGAATATCCGTAAGTGTGCAATTGTTTGCACCGTTGCTTATCCTTCTTTCATGACGCCAGAGAATCATCGATCTCATGGGAGACTGTTCAACAAATCCTCTGCCCTTGTCCAATTCCAGAAGAGTTATGTCGGAATGGTCAATGGGTATGATTCCGAATAAGTACACACGGCTCCGAAATAACGGTATCCCAGGGACGATGTTCAGATCATCGATGCTCGTTATACCGTTCGGTGCGGTCATGCGGAAGTAAGGCCACATTTCAGTGGAGATGCTCTTCCACGAAGTAATCCATTTCCAAACTTCATCCGCTGGCGAAGCGAGCCGAGAACTAAATTCAAGGCGAATCGGCGGCATATTGTTCTCCAGAGGGTCTAACGCTCTGCTGTTGGGAGCGATGTTTTTTGCGCTTTTCTATCAGCAGCAGGTTATGCTGCGATTTCATTAGGAAGTTCCCAGCCGGGAAAGACTAGAACTCCAGGATGTACTTTTAAAGCACGAGCTAAAATTTTCGCCCTTTCAACCCCAAGCTGGACACGATCATTTTCAATTGCGGAGATCGTTGCCTGAGGAATGCCTGTAATATGCGATAGTTGATTTTGACTCAACTCCTGTAATTCGCGAATAATGCGGATAGATTCTCCAACCGAAACAATGATTCTTTTTTTTGCTGCTTTATACTCCTTCATTTAAGACCTCCGATAGCCATGAGCTGTTATTGATTCAACTTTAAAGAGCATATCTTCAGGAATGGCGCGGTATATGACTCGCCACTGAATACCCAGGCGGCAAGACCTGTATCCCTCCCATTTCCCGGATAAGGCTTCATCATGAAAACCTTTAATCAGTCGCAGCCCCTGAGGGCCTGAAATTGAAGCAATAGCTTTCCATTTTTCATATCGCTTAAGGATATCACTTGGGACTGCAGTAATTTGTTTGTCTATTCTGCGATGCTCTTCAATTTGCCACATGCTATATTATATATATACCATATATGATATGTCAATCAAATTTATTAAAACGTGCGCTTCACGTGCCGAGCGAAGCGAGGTCAAAGTGTAAGCGATTGTTGGCACAAAAATAATATTGATCTTCTTTATTTTTTGCCGTCAACACGACTTGATGCATTAGATATGAAAATGGTCACGAATAATAAACTTACCACAAGTTGTGCCACTACACGAAGCTGTGCTGAAGAATTAACAGGGCTAATATCTCCGAACCCCAAAGTTGTTGATGTAACCATACTAAAGTATAGTGATTGCACCGAGCAAATATTTACTACGTTAAGACCTCCCCATTGTCTGTGAAAAATTGCAAAAACCAGGATTGTCTCAAAGTAATTAATGATAAAGAACATCAAAGTTCGTTTAGCTGAAACAGGCTGTTTATATACATCGGATAGAAATACAATTGCTGAAACATATTGAAGGATATCAAACAGGAAAAACAAGGCGACAACTGTGATCAACCAGCGTGGAATACAATTACAAAAAAGTAAAATGCTCAACATGCCCAATCGAAAAAGGACATAGATGTCGCTTGATACATGGATTATATTAGTTTTTTTATTTCGTAGACAATGTGAAATGTATAGCATCGGGGAAATGAACCGCACTAAGCATAGAAACACTCTAATTAATCTTGTAAGGCCGAATGATTTTGATTTCCAAACATCCTTGAGGCATCTACATTGGTTCTTGATACCAAAATCCCCAGAGGGAAGCGGCCTTAGGTTTGGCCCACATATAAGGTCGCAAAGAAATTATTTAAAATGTGAAAATATTGTCCTTATGATAATTAGGAGGTGCGCCAACATTATAAATTAGATAGAATCTACTCTTTCCAAGATATTAAAATTAATGTCTATATATCTATTTTTTTAGTAAAAATCAATAAATACTAAATTATAAATTATATCTATAGGATATATGATTTCCTAAATCTTGCGTATTAATTTGAATAATTTATTTTTTGAAATAATTCTTCTTTTTATATATTATTACAGCACCGTAGGTTGGGTTTCGCGGGCGAAACCCAACAAACAGGCTATTTTTTCCCATCGTCAATTTTTCAAAGAATGTTGTCCGTATATCAACCGCTGAGGTTGTGTTTCCTTCGTCAAGTCACTCTACGGCTCTTTATAAATGAAAAATGGATTTGAGTGAAAAGTTTAAAGGAAACTGGATGCCGGATCGGGGTCCGGCATGACGGAGGGGGATGGGATTTTCTGGATTCCCGCAAGCGCGGGAATGACTAATTTGATGGTTGCTTTTTTTACATAAGGAATGAATTCCATTTAAGGACGGAGTTTGAAACCGGCACACGTTAAGGGCTTTTGGGGAAAACAGGCGAATACTGCGAAAGAATATCTAAGAAGAAAGTAATGAATATAGAGGGTTATATTGAATCATGAAAATCTTCTCTTTTTAAGGAATTTTTATAGAAATCCTGGTTGAGATATGATACATGAATGCTTAATTTTACGACCGACATCGATTCTTTTTAAAAAAATATCCAGCTAAAATTGTTCAATTAAAAAGGAGAAGAACATGAAGATCATGGTATGCTATGACGGCGGCGAAGTAGCCAAAAAAGCCATGAAAGTGGCTAAAGAATATGCTAAGGCATTCGGCGCGAGCGTTGAGGTGGTCAACGCACTTCAAAAGGGCCTTGAAGACGAATTAAGAAAGATACAGCAGGCAGAAACCGAATTAGAGTACGCCCAATCCTTTTTTGAAGACGCGGGTATTTCATGCAAAAAGCATCTGCTCATTCACGGGCTAACACCCGGGGAAGATCTGGTACAGTTCGCAAATGACCACAAAATTGATCAGATTTTCATTGGTATCCGGAAACGGTCAAAAGTCGGTAAACTGGTATTTGGCTCCACCGCACAATTCGTGATCCTGGAAACCGATTGCCCGGTGATAACGGTTAAGTAATATATGATAATACGGAGCGCATGAGGAACAGTTTTTTAAGATACTGTTCCTGCGCTCCGGCCTTTCTTTCGATAAATTCCTTTAATGATGATTCCTGCGTACAAAATCTTTTTTTCCTGTAATCAGTTATTGATCTGATGTTATATGACTGAAACCAACACAGCTTAAATGAACGATATCTACTTTTAAATAAGGAGAAAATTGCAATGCCCATGATGACTGCAAAAGAGTACGAAGAGAGTTTGAGGAAACTCAACCTCGTTGTATATATGTTCGGCGAACGGATTAAAAATGTGGTGGATAACCCGATTCTTCGACCATCGCTTAATGCTGTGGCCAAGACATACGAACTGGCTCATGTGCCGGAGCATGAAGATCTCATGACTGCCACATCACATCTTACGGGTAAAAAGATCAACCGGTTTACCCACATTCATCAAAGTACGACTGATCTTGTGAAAAAGAGCAAAATGGGAAGACTGCTGGGCAGAAAAACCGGATGCTGCTTTCAGAGATGCGTTGGCATGGATTCCCTCAATGCGCTTTCCATTGTGACCCATGCTATTGATGCGAAGAAGGGCACACCCTATAATAAACGGTTTTTAAAGTTTTTAGAACACGTTCAGGAAAATGATCTGACCTGTGACGGCGCCATGACAGATCCCAAAGGGGACAGAAGCCTTCCGCCTCACAAACAGGTGGATCCGGATCTGTATGTGCATGTTGTAGAAGAAAGAAAAGACGGAATCGTCGTCCGGGGAGCCAAGGCGCATCAGACCGGAGCTACCAATTCCCATGAAATCATTGTGATGCCTACGGTTGCCATGAAAGAAGAAGATGCAGATTATGCTGTATCATTTGCACTTCCCAGCGATGCAGAAGGGATTTATTACATCATGGGCCGGCAGTCCTGCGATACCCGGAAACTCGAAGGCGGGAAAATGGATCAGGGGAATCTCTATTATGGCGGGCAGGAAGCCTTGGTTGTTTTTGATAATGTGTTTGTGCCGTGGGACAGGGTGTTCATGTACAAGGATTACGAATTTGTGGGCCAGCTGGTGGAAAGCTTTGCCGCATATCACCGGCAGAGTTATGCGTGCAAGGTTGGAGTAGGGGATGTGATCATCGGCGCTTCCCAGACCATTGCGGAGTATAACGGCGCTGAAAAAGCATCACATATTAAAGATAAAATCATTGAAATGAATCATCTTAATGAAACCCTGTATTGCGGGTGTATTTCCTGTGCTTCAGAGGGGCATAAAACGTCTTCCGGAACTTATCTGGTCAATATATTGCTTGCCAATATCCATAAGCAAAATGTCACCCGGTTTCCATTTGAAATATCACGGCTTGCCCAGGACATTGCAGGAGGGCTGATGGTGACTCTTCCTTCGGAAAAGGATCTGGAATCTCCTGAAACCGGAAAATGGATTGAAAAATACTATAAAACCAGGCCGGATGTAAAGACCCGGGACCGGATGCGCATCCTTCGGCTGATTGAAAATCTGACGCTTGGCACCGCTGCGGTGGGATATTTAACAGAATCCATGCACGGCGCAGGCTCGCCCCAGGCCCAGCGAATCATGATTGCACGCAATGTGAATATGGAGGAAAAAAAGAAGGCAGCCAAAACACTATGCGGCATAACAGACTAATATGAATGAGAAATTAAAAATCGGACTCAAATTCTGCGGCGGATGCAACCCGACCTATGACAGGGGCGCCATATCAGAAAAAATAAGACGGGAGTTAAAGGATACAGTCGATTTTGTTGCCATCATAGACGGCAAGGTGGATATGGTGCTTTCCATTCAGGGATGCAATGTTTCATGCGCTGATTTGAAGCCATTTAAGGATCATTCTGTGAGAATCGTAAACAGCATTGATGACGCTGAATCGTTTATTCAAGAAATAAAAAAACAGTGAATAGTAAAAAGTGAACAGTAAATAGTAACGAGTAAATAGTGAATAGCAGAAAAAAGGGTTTTAAGTTTTAGGTTTTACGTTTTAAGTTATCGAAGTATGTGTTGAGCGGGATGAAATTTACCGTTACCGATAATTCATTTTTTTACCCGTTACCTGTCACTATTTACTCGTCACTGCATTTAAAATGGAAATAGCAACCACCCATAAAAACACAGATTTTGATGCGTTTGCATCACTGATCGCTGCAACACTCCTATATCCTAAAGCCTTACCGGTTATTCCTAAGATTATCAATCCCAATGTCAAAGCATTTATATCCATGCATAAGGATCTGTTTGAACTATCTTTTGTCAAAGATATAGATCAAACCACCGTCACCCGAATGATCGTGGTGGATACCAATTACTGGTCGCGCCTGGAACGCATGTCGTATCTTGCCAACCAGGATGAACTTGATATCCATGTATGGGATCATCATGATGATACGGGCGATCTATATCCATCATGGAAGTGCCAGGAAAAGATGGGCGCCACGATCACGCTGATGATCCGCGAAGTAAAAAAAAGAAATATAAAGCTCACCCCCATGCAGGCAACTCTTTTTCTTGCCGGAATTTATGAAGACACCGGGAATTTGACGTTTCCGTCGTCCACTGCAGAAGACGCATACGCGGCAGCATATCTTCTGGAGAATAAGGCGGATCTTGGTATTCTCAACACCTTTCTCAGCCCTGCCTACGGTGAAAAGCAGAAAGATGTTTTATTCAAGATGCTGAAACACGCCAAACGAACAAAGATCAAAGGGCATACCATCAGTATCAATCGAACTGAAATTGACGGGCATGTGAATAATCTTGCGCTTGTAGTGAAAATGTACAGCGATATTTTAAATGTAGAAGCCGGATTTGGTATATTTGAAAAAAAAGGAGATGGCGGCTGCATAATTATCGGCAGAAGCAAAACCCCGGCCCTTGATATGGGTGAGATCATGCAGAGCTTTGGGGGCGGCGGTCATCCCGGCGCAGGATCGGCCATGTTAAAATCCGCTGATCTTGATGATATTGAAAAAAGAATAAAAGATATAATTTTGGGAAAACAGAAGGCAGGTGCCCAGATCAGCGATATCATGTCCTTTCCGGTTTTTACTGTGTCTTCAGATACCACTATGCAGGAAGTTGCCATGGTTCTCAGAGAAAAGGGGTGTACTGGATTTCCTGTGGTGGAAGGAGAAAAACTGGTAGGCATTATATCCAGACGGGACTTTCAAAAAGCCAGAAGAGAATCTCAGCTAAATTCTCCGGTAAAAGCCTTTATGAGTACCGACATAAAGACCATAACCCCAGGGAAAAGCCCTGCTGAAGCAGCACGAATCATGGTGAAACATGATATTGGAAGGCTTCCGGTGGTAGATGAGAATGGGAAGATCATCGGAATTGTTACGCGTACGGACTCCATGCACTATTTTTATGATTTAATGCCGGAGTGATGGATGTTAATTGTCATGCCAGACTCTAATCCGGCGCCCTTTTTTCGTTTCGTCATGCCGGACTCTGATCCGGCATCCAGGAAGAAATAAAGTAGAATCCCTGATCCTGTATTTTATATAACCAAACAGTCTGCCACCAGTTCCCACAAATATTTAACCTGAAGATGTTCCATTCCGTATTCTGCTTTAATGCTGCTTAACTGCCCATGACAGGAATGACAGGGAACGACAACCATTTCAGCTCTTGTTTCCCTGATCTGCTCCATCTTTTTTCTGCCATAAAATATGCGTTCTTTATTATAACCGGTTGTCAGTGTTCCGCCTCCGCCTCCGCAGCAGATCTGATTTTCTCTGTTGGGATACAGATCCACCCAGTTTTTCATGCACTGATCAAGTATCCATCTGGGCTCTTCGTAAAAACCATGCCCGAACATTTGTTCAGCCTTTCGACCATAATTACACGGATCGTGATATGTGGCACGCACGTTAAATTTTGACCGGTTCAGTTTGATTCGACGCTTCTTAATGTAATCGATCAGAAGGTCAAAAACGGTGAATGTACCGAATGTCTCAAGAGATTCCGGGAACCATTTTTCAAGACCCGACCGGGTCGCCAGGTATGCGTGGCCTCACTCCGGCCACATGAGATTTTTTATGTCCAGCGTCTTCATGTGATCGGCAATGCGCCGGGTCATTTTTTTCATGGACGGGTCATCCCCTGTGAAATATGCCCAGTTGGTACCTTCCCAGTTTTGGGATGGGACTGTCCAATTCTCTTTTGCAATATGAAAGATTTTCCACCAGTGCTTTAAATCTTCTGTGTGAGTATTCACCAGCTTATTATGTATAGTTGTCAGCAGGTTAGCCCTCTTTTTATCAATGGGAACCTTAAAATTTTTATAGCCGGGCTCTTGAGCAATTTCTTTGCCCACATCGTCTAAAATAAAGATAAAATCTTCTGTAGGAAGTCCAAGATTATTTCCAGTTTTTAATGCAGCAGCCAGCCCTTTATGAAGGATTCCGGGTACACGATCTCTGTCCCGAAGAGACCGGATATGCCGTACAAGACCGGGTATGTTGATTTCCATGGGGCAAACGTGTTCGCATTTTCCGCACAGGGTGCATATCCATGGCCACCTGGATTCGACAATTTTTAGCTCAAGACCAAGGCTGGCAAGACGGATGATTTTGCGGGGATCAAATCCGTCAATGCCTGATACAGGGCACGAACTGGAACACATGCCGCAGGTAAGACAATACTCATGGGAGAATTTTAATTTGCTGAATTTTTTTGGATCTGTGTTTGTCAAATCCAGGATATTTTCTGAGGGTTTCATGTTACATTTCCTTTAGTCATTGATACTTCTTCCGGGTCCAAGGCTAATAATATCTTTGTTAAATGCAATACTACTTTCCGCAAATGCCACGCCCATATTCGATGCAATGGTCATGAATTTGACCCGCCCTTTCTGGATACCTGCGTGAAGTAAAAAGTCGATGACTCTATTTGCATTGGATCGCGCATACTGGTTTCCGCGTTCAGCATGGCAGTTGCCTTCATGGCACGTCACCATCATCACTCCATCTGCACCGGATGTCAATGCGGATAAAATATGTTCCAACGAGATGGCCCCGCCGCAGGGGACATTCACAACTTTCATCCCTTTTGGAAGAGTATATCCAGCCATACAGGCATGTTTGTAGGCTAAGACAGCGGAACGGGCACAGCAAAAAGCGATGATATGCGGTGAAAAAGTCTTTTTGGATTTGGATGTGGGACGCAGAGCTGTTTGTTCTGAAATATCTCTGACAGATAAATGTTCAATGGTAATAGCCTGCCGTGGGCATTGAGATGCGCAGATCCCGCATCCTTCGCACGCATCCGGCATAACAGCAGGCAGGGTGTTCAAAGAAATGGCTTGATACGGGCACACCCGATAGCAGGTCAGGCAGTGAATGCAACTACCCTTTATTATTTCAGCCGTGTGAACTGTCTGATGCGATTTTTGTTCAAACATGGATAAAATTTCTGCACACGCAATATCCAAATCACTGAGATGGTCTTTTTCGGATTGGATTCGTCTGGAAGGGCCTGCCACCAGAATTCCTCTGGCATTGGTAAATAGCGGCGTTCTGTGAACATTTTCGGTTTGCAGAAAACCGGATGTGTCCGTATCCAGGCCGAATACACTTGAAAGATGACTGAGATATTCATCCGGCAGGATGACTTCATCGACGATCGTGAGATCAGGGGCTATCCTGAACCATTCACAGGACATATCATCAAAAAACAGAATGGAAATGGTTCCATTTTGATTCTGTTCTATTTTGGGATGAGATTGACTGCTTTTTACATACATAATGCCCAGTTTTCTGGAGGTTCGGTACATGGCTTCAAGGCCATTTTGGGCAACTTTGAGATTGCCTGTGAAAATATAGGCCTGTGAATTATGTTTTTTTTGAAAGGCAATCGCCGTGTGCATGACTTCTTCAAGAATGATGGGGTGGCTTTCATAAGAAATGCCGGTTAGAAATGCCGCTGTTTTTTGTGTGTCTGTTTTCGACAGGATTTCCAAGGCGTCGGATAACGGCATCACGAAAGAGGATGGGTGAATGCCGTATGACTCATACGAAGGTAATCGGACGCTGTTTTCAGCAATAAGGATAGTAGAAACACAGAGATCTTTTTCCATGCCATTTGTGTTTAATCGTATATGAAAGTCGCCAATACAGCCTTTTGAATAAACAATCCGCGTGTTTTCATATAAATGAAGGTTGTCAGATTCCTTGAGCGTTAATGCCTCTGAAACTTTGTCTTTCGAGCAAAGAAACACATTCACATCACATTGGGCAAGCGTGTCCGCTGCTAAGAAGGCATGTTTCCCGCTGCCGATAATAAGAGTACTTCTATTTATCAACGATTATCTCCGTCGTTCTACCCAACCTACGAATTTTAAATTATCTTTAGATAGTTCAGCACATCCACCGCCGTTTGTTCAGCGCTTGCAATAGACTCAACAATACTCATGGGGTTTTCCATTGCGCCGGCAGTGAAAATATCTTTTTTCTTCCTATGGTTTTTATCTTTTGAATTGCTGAAATCAAACGCCGGGATATTCAGCATCGTGTACAATTCCTGTGAATGATTACATGGCATCATGCCGATGGACAGAACCAGCAGGTCAACTATTTCATCTGTCTGCTCTGTGTCGCAGGCATTATAATAGGTTATACGTAATTGATCATTGGCGGTTTTGAATACATCGCCGGGAATGCTCCGGATCATTCGAAATATATTCTTTATTTTTGCATAGAATGGTTCAACATCCTTTCCGAATGTCTGGATATCGATGTAAAATACCGTGATCTCCGTTTCAGGAGCCCTTGATTTAATCAAATTTGCCAGGCGCAGAGCGGACCCGCAGCACAGCCGTGAACACCAGAGATGATTTAATTTTGAATCCCTGGAGCCTACACATTGAATAAAAGCGATTTTTTGGGGCGGTTTGTTATCGGATGGTCGAAGCACTTTGTTTTTCAGTTTTAACATCCGTTCCAGCTCCAGGTGGGTGATCACATTTTCAAACCGTCCATACCAATAGGGTTTGCTTGAAGGATTAAACGGTTGAAAGCCTGTAGCAGCAATAACTGCAGCA
>JAABPS010000506.1 GCA_011391835.1 Desulfobacteraceae bacterium | reverse complement strand
CTTGCCGGATTACCACCGGCGAGCGCTGAAACGGACATCCTTGAAGCCGGCAAACAGGTCTGCCTGGATTGCCACAGACAGCCCAATATCCATACCAACGAAGGAGTGGTGACGGCCAATGCCTTTTGCAACGGATGCCACGCAAAGCCCGAATGCCGCCGCACGGTGGACGGAAAAGCGGTCTCGCTTCAGGTACCCGTGAGCGCCGCAAAGGACAACCCGCATCAGTATTCGGCCTGTATTCACTGCCACACGGATGTGGCCCGCTCTCCCCACAAAAGCCAAACCGGGGCGCAGTGCCGGGACTGTCATTCGGTGCATGGCGAGGGCACGGCCCATGCGCCGCATCTGCGGGTCGATTGTCAGGCCTGTCATTTCAAATCCCGATTCGTTGAGCTTGATCCTAAAGACAATAATGTCAAGCTGGCCCATATAGATCTCGAATCCAAGCCGATAAGTCTTTCGGATCATGCCCTTGCAGATGTAACCGATTTGAAATCATGCGAAAAATGCCATTTCAGCGACAATCGCATCGGAGCCCCTGCCGCGGTTCTACCTTCAAAAAGCGCCCTTTGTATTCTCTGCCATAATTCACCCCTATCCATGGGCCATCCCATCTTCGGCGCAGCATTGCTTATTTTCCTTGCGGGTGTTCTTGCCACCCTGCGATTCTGGTATCTTGGCAGTGTCCAGGGCGAGGCAAACTCTCTTCACCGTAAGATTAGTTTAAGTTCCGAAACCATCTGGAACATTATTTTTTCAAGACAGATATTATCCTTATTGAATATGGCTGTTCTGGATATTATTTTCCAGAGAAGAATTCTTAAAGAGAGCGTTGGGCGATGGTCCATGCACTCATTGATTTATTCAGCCATTTTAATACGCTTTCTGTTAAGCCTTTTCACAGCCGTCATTTTTTATTTTCATCCCGATGGGGATTGGGCGCAGGCATTAATAGACAAGAACAACCCGTTCACCGCTTTTGCGAATGATCTTCTGGGGCTTTTCATTCTTCTAGGCATCCTGTGGGCCGTGGTTCAAAGGTTCATCATTAAGCCTGTTCATGTAGCCACGGAAAATCAGGATAATATCGCACTTTTGATTATCGGGACTCTGATTCTTCTCGGCTTTTTTCTTGAAGGCGCACGAATACTGGTTACCGGAATCCCTGCTGAAATTGCGAGCTACTCCTTTATCGGATATCCCCTGTCAAAGATATTATCCATCTTCGGATTGAGCTGGAAATCCATCTATTTGTACATCTGGTATGCTCATGGAATCGTCGGCGCGCTGTTCGTGGCCTATCTGCCATTCGGTAAAATGCGACACATCTTCAATACACCCCTTACTTATATTCTGGAAGAGGTATCCGGCGTCAGGAATGAGAAACGAATATAACATCAGGGTTTATTTAAAAGGTACTGAAAATGACCACAGTAGAAGAAAAAATATCTGACATCTCACCGGAAAAAACAGACAGGAAGGAAGAGATCAGACAGATACCCATCCATACTCTGGATATAAAACGGTTGATTGAGCTTGACGCCTGCACGCGATGCGGTGAATGTCTTTCCTTGTGTCCCGTACATGATCAGGACTCCAGAGAAGATATCGTTCCACGACGCAAGATAATCGATTTTTTAAAAATTGCCAGATCTCAGGATGGATTTCTCGCAAAAGTCATGAAAAGCGAGAAGATCGGGGAATCGTTTAAAAAAGTGATCCGATCTCTGTCCGGTTATCGGGAGGTGACAGAGGAACAGATTAAAGCGTTTGTCGCCAATTTGTATGAGTGCTCCACCTGTGGCCAATGTGAAGTGGTCTGCCCGGCTCATATCGATACGGTGGGTCTCTGGGAAGATTTGCGAAGACTGATTGTCAGCGCGGGATACGGTCCTTTGGAGCCCCAAAAGGTCTTACGAAAAAGTGTCATGACCTATGACAACCCGTGGCAGCAACCCCGTACAGGCAGAACCAAATGGTCGCGGCGGGCTAAAAAGGACAATCTCATCACCGAGGAACCCAGGGAAATTATCAAATCAAAGGGCAAGGTGCTGCTTTTTTTCGGATGCACGGCATCCTATGATGCCAATGTCAAGCAGGTTGCTATTAATACCATAAATATTCTTGAGGCGCTGAATATCGATTACGGAGTTCTTGGTAAAGACGAAAAATGCTGCGGAAGCGTGCTGCTCAGAATGGGAGACCCGGAGCATAAACGGCTTTTTCAGGAGAATATTGACCAGTTCAACAGCCTGGGCATTGAAACGCTGATCAGTTCATGTTCCGGCTGTTTTAAAACCATCATGCAGGACTATCCGAAAGTTGGAAAATTGAATTTTGAAGTCCTGCATACCGTGGAATATCTGGCGCGGCTGTTAAAGCAGGG
>JAABPS010000505.1 GCA_011391835.1 Desulfobacteraceae bacterium | reverse complement strand
ATGCCGGCTTGCTTATGAAGAAACGCCCTTATCTGCTGGTCGGTCCCGGGAGATGGGGATCTTCTGACAGATGGCTCGGAATTCCTGTTCAGTGGCGAGATACTTCAGGGGTAGGTGCCATGATTGAGCTCAGAAATGATAAAATAAAAGCTGACCCTTCCCAGGGATCGCACTTTTTCCAGAATATAACTTCTCTGGGTATTCATTATATCACTGTTACGGAAGGTTCGGATGATTATTTTAACTGGGAATGGTTGAATTCACTACCATCCGTTCAGGAAACGAGCTATTTGAGGCATGTTAAATTGGATAAACCTATTACCCTGAAAATTGATGGTAAAAAATCCCAATGTGTAATTATTTATAATTGACGCTCTCGTAAAAATCCCCAAAAAGCTCATTAAGTGAGCATATTTAGACTTTTACGAGTCCATCATAATTGATATGAAAAACATCTGTTTTAAGCGATAAAGCAGGATGCGCCCGAAATGAACTTGAAAATATACGGGAGGTTGAACTGACGGCATGTCACCCGGTCATATGTCACGCAAAGGTCTCATGTTGTCGAACATCCGTAACATCATCTTTTCATACCAGCAGCTGAAGAAGATATCTTCGATAAAGCCGTTATGTCCGCCGCGCCCGTGGATTATTAGATTTACCGGTTCCCGGAAATCAAGGGGGTAGAAATCACAAACAGGTATGACCGGATCATCTTTTGAAGTAATTATGGTTGTTGGAACTGTGATTCCGCTTATTGTATTGCCAGTTATAGAATACCCCCTGAAATATTCGGCTGTGTCTTTGTAGCTGCTGTATTTTTCTATGAGCCTGTCGGTAACGCCTCGGCAACTGTTAATGTTAATAATGTCTCTGAAATCGTACTTATCAGGGAAAAGCTTCTGTTTCAGGGCGAGGGAACGTCGCCATTTGGACAGAAAATATTTTCTTATCATTATATTTGTGTCTATGGCACCGGTCGCTTTGTCAGGGTCTATCACAGGGCTGATGCTTACTATGTGGCACAGATTTTTTATGGGTTCATTTGCACATATTCGGCCGATCCTCAGGGCATAATTTCCGCCGAGGGAGAAACCGGCAAGGAAAAAATTGAGGCCGCTTTCAATGGCGGACGCGTGTTGAACCGCCTGAAAAACTTCGTCTATCAATGTAGCATAAAAAAGCCCCTCATTTAAATGGTGGCTGTTGCCGTGATCCCTGAAATTCAGCCTGAAAATGGAATAGCCGTTTTCAAAAAGATATTTCCCTGCGCTGAGAATATAAGCGGAGCCAATACTTCCTTCCCATCCGTGAAGAAGCATTATAACGCCCTTTGGTTTATTCACTCCGGCGGGCGAATAACTCGCAAGCAGACGCACTCCAGTTTTTGTCGTGATAACTGTCTCTTTTGCGGCGTCCAGCATGGGGTTTTTACCCATAGCCCTAAGTCTGCTGCTTGCAAGATATGTCTGAATATGTGCGTTTTTCAGGAAGAAAACCGGATTGAACTTTTCCTCAACCACTGTGATCGCCTATGCCCATATTCATAAGATCTCTGGCAAGTTCCGTCTCGTTGAACACTTTTCCTTCACGCCAGATGCCGTTGTATTCGAGTGTCGGGACAACCCAGTCGAAACCTCCGTTTACTTCAATGACTTTATGGACGACATCATCAGGTTGAGTTTCAATATCGATATAATTGAATTCTATGTTATTCTTCATAAAATATTCTTCTGTTTTCCTGCAATGTGGGCACCACCGTGCCGCATACATATTAAGCATATTGACTCCATTTTTTTCCGTTTGTGTGAGAAGACAGGAGTCAGAATACAGAATCCAGAAGAAAAACAATGCTGTAGTTATTATGACTCCTGACTCCTGACTCCTGTGTTCTGTATTCACATGGTTCGTTGTGCCCGCTGTATCTGTAAAAGCTCCCGGTTCTTATTCATTGATTTTTATAGCCCGCTGTTATATGCAGTCCTATAATATATTTTTACGGGTTCATCAATTATTTCCGGACTCTTTTTTTAAAAGGAGTGCTTGGATTAAGCACTTTTTACGAATCAGTCAATTTCGATTAAGTGCGGAAGAGAGATTATAATGTTTTTTTTCAAGAAAAAAAA
>JAABPS010000504.1 GCA_011391835.1 Desulfobacteraceae bacterium | reverse complement strand
AAAAAAAAAGAAGAAGAAAAATATCCATTTGAAATAGCAAGGGCGTCACTACCGGACGGGACTTCATATATTGGTAAGAATCTGGATATTGTCGGGACCGTTTCCGGCAGTGGCAGCATCATCATAATGGGTTCTGCAAACGGAATTTTTGATATAACTGGAGAGCTCAGCATTGGAAGAACATCGAAAATAAGCGGTGAACTTAGATCTGAGAATATATACGTAAACGGATTTATAGAAGGGACTCTTGTAGCATCAAA
>JAABPS010000503.1 GCA_011391835.1 Desulfobacteraceae bacterium | reverse complement strand
TGAAGTTCATTCTCTAACCTGCCGCAATGCTCATTAATTGTACTATTTTTTGAAAAGTAGCCAGAAACAGAGTGATGATTGACTCCTGGCTTTGCATCTTCCGCCCAGTTCTCAATAGATCTATCATCAGGCGTTTCAATCACAACCCCTTTTAACCCAAGCTCATAAAAAAGATCAGAAATTAGTTCCTCAGCAAACTCGCAGCCTTTGGGATCAAATATAACTTTTGCTTCCATCCATTTCATGATGTTTCCTTTTATGCAAAGCATCCCGTACTCATTAAAAATTCTCTTTGGCCGGATTAAAGTATCCGTGTTTGATCGAAGGAAATGATTTTTTAATATCTGAAACCAGCGTATTCATTCCCATCGGAGGCCCATGTCTCTCTATTTTCTCCATGATGTCATAATATCGAACAGGATCAAAATTCAGATTGCGCCACTGGATCATATTCACAGGATATTGCCGGAGAAATCCCATAAACACTTCAACTTCTTCCGGGGAATCTGTAAACCCGGGACAGTTCAAATAATTGATCGATATAAATTTTTTCCGGTGGAGTGCCAGATTAATACTTTTCATCACATCGTCAAATGTATATCCATTCGGCCTAAAATAAGCGTTATAGCAATCCTTTCTAACGCTGTTCAGGCTTATTCGTACACTGTCGAGGCCTGCATCAAATAGTCTTGCAAGAATTTCCGGAATACTGCCATTTGTATTGAGGTTGATTGTTCCGCTGTCTGTTTGGGATCGTATCATCTGAATGGCTGGGTCTATTGAACGTGCAGCAAGCAAGGGTTCCCCCTCGCATCCCTGCCCAAAACTGACAATAGCTTGATCCACATGTTGGATATGTGCCAGCGCCACTTCTGCGATTTCCTCTGGTGACGGCATAAAGTTGATCCTCTCCTGGCTATTCGATATTTCTTTTTTATCCTGGAGGGATAAACACCCCAAGCAGCTGGCGTTGCACGATCTGGAAGTCGGCAGCGGCGCCTCAAACCTTCCTAAAAAAAAGTTTTTACCTGCCGGACATCCGTATTTGAGGGCACAGTTTTCAAGATGCGCTCTAAGCCTATTCTTCGGCATTTTTTTTCGCATTCTGCTGATTCCGGCTACAATATTCTTGTGTTTCATCAGCCGCAAATCCTGTCGCCTTTCAGCATCCACCTGTATCACTGCAGATACAAATCTGCCGCGTTCCCAGCCCATCGCTCCGTACGAAAAAAGAGGCAAATAACCGGCTGATTCCTCTTCCCTGTAAGCAGCCACATGCGTGATAACGTATCCAGGAGAATTAAACGCAGCCACGGGAAAGATGGGGTGACCCGGAGAATAGGGATTTTCTTTCAGTGTTTCTATTATATTTTTCTTTATATTATACAGGACAGGCCTTCTGTCCGGCAAAAACATCATTTCTCCGCCAAACGGCATCTGAATTGTCATGTCTGCTGTCAGAGGACTAAACGATCGTCCAGCCATACCAACGGCAGCGTATCCTTCTAACTCAAAGATATTGCCGTTATGGTCAGCGATGACTGCGGTGACAAATTTACTTCTATTCTTAATTAATTTCATGTGTTCCTATTTATGAGCCAATAGTTTCTTTTCTCTTGACCTGAATACGCATATTGGCTATTTTGCATTTTAATATAAATGGTTTTAGTTTAATTGCCTTTCGGGCCAGTCTATCATAAAAATATTGGTTTCTGACAGGTTTTTTTAGAGTTATGAAACAGGCATTGAGCCACCCAGACTCTCGTCCGGGTGGCTTTTTTTTGGAATTATTCCGTGGCAAAGTTACTTGTACTCGATAATTACGATTCTTTTACGTATAATCTCGTGCAGATGTTTATGCACTATGAGTTGAGTATCGAAGTTCACAGGAGCGATAAAATTACGCTTGACCAGATTTCAGCCTGTGCCTTTGATTATATACTCATTAGTCCGGGCCCAAAAGATCCTGCACATGCTGGTATTTCCATCGATGTTGTTAAAACATTTAAAAATAAAATCCCCATTCTGGGGGTCTGCCTTGGCATGCAATGTATCAATGAATCTTTTGGCGGTAAAACGGTCCGCTCCAAACTGCCAATGCATGGTAAAACCAGTATTATCCGGCATACTGATCAGTTTATTTTTAGCGGTATTCCTTCTCCTTTCAGTGCCGCGCGTTACCATTCCCTGGTATCGGAGCCTGTAGGCGGCAATGAACTGGTGATCACCTCTTACAGTGATGATGATGTGGTCATGGGGATTTCACATCCAACACTCCCTGTTCATGGCATTCAGTTTCATCCGGAAAGTTTCCTGACTCAGTATGGACCCTTACTGATTGAAAATTTTCTCAAGCTTGGGAAACTGAGCCAAAACACGTTGAATCAATAACTAACTGGAATACTTAA
>JAABPS010000502.1 GCA_011391835.1 Desulfobacteraceae bacterium | reverse complement strand
CGTTTTATTTATTCCCTTCTTTTTTGAAATTCCGGCCATTGTTTTTCTCGGTTTCTGGTTTATTCTACAATTTTTCAATGCTTCCTTGAGTCATGGAAGCAGCAGTGTTATTGCGTGGTGGGCGCACATTGGCGGATTTTTATCTGGCATCCTTTTTTTAAAATTGCTCACTCGTGTCCCGTCATCGTTATTGGATAATAAAATCCGGGAAAAAACAGTAAAGAAAAAGTCTCATCGCCTGCAGATTATTCACCCTTCAACTTCCGGAACTGACAATAACCTTTACGGAATTATTTACATCACCCCTTTTGAAGCATTCAGAGGCGCAAGGAAAATAGTAAACATCCCCCAGCGGTTTCAGAATAAATTATTCAGAGTTTTTATGCCATCCGGCATCAAGGAAGGAAATATTCTTCGGCTAAAAGGGTTAGGGAAAGAAATGGCGGGCGGCGGAAGGAGCGATCTTTTTCTTAAAGTGGAAGTGGTCCCATAGAAATTTATTTGACCTGTTTTATGCTGGTTCCGGCATCGAAGAATCCGCATCTAACAGGGTGGTAACCCGATTGCGCCCATTTTGTTTTGACATATACATGGCCCTGTCTGATCGTTGAATAAAGGAAGACATCTCTTCATTTGGATTGAACTGGGTTGCGCCAATACTGATTGTAACCATCACCGAATCACCGTCTTGTGGCTTGAACTTCTCTTTTTCGATCGCGTTTCGAATTCGATTCGCAACCGTTCCTGCCTCTTTACCTACTGTTTCGGGAAGTAATATCGTGAATTCCTCCCCGCCATATCGATAGGCTGTATCCAGACCGCGAAGGCAGGAAATGATAATTTCGCTGATCCGTATCAAGACCTTATCTCCTTGAAGATGACCGTAGGTATCATTAAATTTTTTGAAATGGTCAATATCTAGAAATAACATGGAAAGAGGACGTTTGTAACGAGCCGCCCGGTCGGCCTCTGATTCGAGGTGGTTATAAAATGTCCTTGAATTGTAGAGTTTTGTGAGCCCGTCCGTGGTTGCAAGACGATTTAGCTTTTTCATCATTTCTGAACGTTCTTCAGAAAGCTTTCTTTCATTTAATACTCTTTTCAGCCTGAGAAGAAGTTCCTCGAAACGGATGGGCTTGAAAACAAAATCACTTGCTCCCTTATTGATGGCCTCCTCATAGGAATAGTCTGCACTATACCCGGTCATTACAATAACATCCGCGCTATAATTTTTCTTTATCTGGTCTGTCAGCTCGAGGCCATTCATCCCGGACATCATAATATCGGTTATGACAATATGAACCGTGTTTTGCTCTAATATCTTAATCGCATCATAGGCATTGGTTGCTGCAAAGGATCTATACCCTGCGGCCTCAACAAATTCACACATTGAGTCCGTTATCGCGGTATCATCATCAACCACTAAAATATGAATGGCCACTTTTGCTCACCCATGCCCAAATTTCATGAATTTCAAATATCCGATAGATAAAACATGCACAAAGGTTGACAGAGACAAAAACAATCTGATAGAGAATTGCCTCTTATTTCTCTATGAAATGTATGCTATGTTAGCTATAATTCCATAAGGTGTCAACTGAACTTTTAATTCTCTTTTGATTTAAAGTAATTAGATTACACAGGAATAAAAGACAGAATTTTATTACAAATGGAAAATATAAAAAATTTCAGCATCATTGCCCATATCGACCATGGCAAGTCAACCCTGTCTGATCGCCTTATTCAGGCAACCGGAATCATTTCGGATCGTGATTTTAAGGATCAAATCCTCGATACCATGGACATTGAAAGAGAGCGGGGAATCACCATCAAAAGCCAGACAATTTGTTTGCCTTATATTGCTGAAAACGGGCGGGAATATTCTTTGAATCTTATTGATACTCCAGGGCATGTTGATTTTACGTATGAGGTGTCACGGGCGCTGGCTTCATGCGAAGGCGTTCTTCTGCTGGTGGATGCCAGCCAGGGTGTGGAAGCACAGACCATCGCAAATCTTTTTCTTGCTATGGAGCATGACCTTAAGATAATACCGGTAATTAACAAAATCGACCTTCCTTCCGCTGACATTGAAAGGGTAAAAGCGGAAATATTAGACGATCTTGGATTAGATCCGGATGGGGCAATGCTTGTCTCAGCAAAAGAAGGAATTGGTATTCATGAATTGCTCGAATGTGTGATCAGCCGTCTCCCTTCTCCATCCGGCGACCCTGACGCTCCTTTAAAAATATTGATCTTTGATTCCCATTACGACTCCTTTAGAGGCACCATCATACATATCCGAGTGTTTCAAGGCACAGTTCAGCCGGGTGATATCATTAAATTCATGTCCAATAATTCCTTCTATAAGGTTGAAGAAGTCGGGATATTTCAAATCAAGCGTGTACCCCAAAAGTCCCT
>JAABPS010000501.1 GCA_011391835.1 Desulfobacteraceae bacterium | reverse complement strand
AAATATTATTAGGTGCGGAATGTCAAGAAATGTAAAGGCCGACATACTACTATAACCATTCAGTTTATAACGCGCCAAAAAAACCGGTGCTGGTTATTTCAACCATTTTTCCGGAATAAGTGACGACAAGGGAGAACTTGAATCATGCAGGTTAATATTCAGTACAATAATAGCCACATTGATATACGAGTGCCCGACGATGCAATTGTATACCGCACCTCTTACAAAGAAACTGAAAATGACGCCCGCAAGCTTGTTCAAAATGCTCTGAAAAACCCTGTCGGTAGCTCTCCCTTATCAGAAATGCTGAGAAAATCAGGCGTACGGTCGGTGGTCATTGTGGTTTCCGACATAACAAGACCTGTACCGTATGCGGATTTTCTCGATATAGTGCTTGAAGAGATTGAGGATTCGGGAGTGCCACGAGATAACATAATACTTCTCATTGCCACTGGTATGCATCGGCCCAGTACGGCCGATGAACGGGAGCATATGTTTGGGTCGGAAGTATGCGAACGATATCGCATCATTGACCACCGTGCGGACAAAGGCGATGAGCTCGTTACGATCGGAAAAAGAAGCCGGGCTGGGCGTTTAATAGAATTAAATCGCTACTTTGTAGAAGCAGATTTCCGGATTATAACAGGACTGGTGGAACCTCACTTTATGGCAGGCTTTTCCGGTGGGCGAAAGGCTATATGCCCGGGGTTATGCTCCCTGGAAACGGTAAAAGCATTTCACAGTTTCAGCTTTTTGGACAACTCCAAGGCCAGAAATGGTAATGTGGAAGGAAATCCTCTTCATTACGAAGCTCTTTCGATTGCCCGGGAAGCTGACGCTCATTTCTGCATCAATATCGTTGTGGACAGAAAGCACCGGGTCGTAGAGGCTGTTGCTGGCGATCTGGAAGCATCTCATAATACAACCTGCAGGCTTGTGAGTAAACACGCGTGTCCTGCGGTGGAACAGGAAATGGACGTAGTCCTCACCTCCAGCGGAGGGCTTCCACTGGATGCTATCTTTTATCAATGCGTAAAGGGAATGGTCTCCTGTCTGCCTGCAGTCAAAAAAGGGGGAGTAGTTGTTTCAATCGGAAGTTGTTCGGAAGGCATAGGGAGCAGTGAGTATCAGAAGCTCATGTATGAATATTCAGGCAGATGGAGGAAGTTTCTGGGTCACATACAGAGCCACGGAAATATAATAAAGGACCAGTGGCAATTCCAGATGCAAACAAAGGTTCTTCGGCATGTTGGAAACGACAACCTGATCTTTGTAACCGACGGTCTGAGCGCTTCGGATTTGACCAGGCTTAATGTCAACGGCATACACGCATCTGAGGGCTGCATCCGGCAAAGAGTACAGGAGCTAATGGACGGGCTTATAAATGAAGGCCGCTCCGTGGCCGTTATCCCTGAGGGACCCTATTGTACCCCCATCACAAAAAGCCTGAGAGCTGATATGGCATAACCATTGATTCTACACTATTCAGAAACCATTGGGAGGTTTTTTCAAGGGCGATTTTAGCCTTTATAACCGGCGATCTTATCCACATTATCGGTTAGTTCATTGAAAATTTTTTCAGTTCTCACACGCAGGTTTTCAAGATCTTCTTCGGAAATATCTTTTGGAATGATGAAGGGGTCATGAAATTCCATGACTACAGTGCTGAACGGATACGGAATTATGGTCTTGTCCCATGCCTTGTGAAAAGTTATAACTTTTGTGCCGGAACATGCCATCGGTATGAAATATGAGCCGGTCTCCTTTGCAAGAACAAGCATTCCCTTTTTTAAAACACGTGCCGGACCCCTCGGACCGTCAACTGCAGTGCCGCAGAATTTAGGATCTCCGTCCTTATTCATGTAATTGATCATCGCAAGAAGCGCTTCTCCTCCCCCTTTTGATGAAGAGCCACGGACAGAATCATATCCGAAGCGTTTTCCTACCCGGGCTACAAGCTCCCCGTCCTTGCTCCGGCTTACCATTGCAACGCCGTTTTTAATTTTCCGGAAGAAATAGAAGAGAAATATGGCGTGCCTGTGCCATGAAGCCACAACTATATTTCCTTTATTCCGGTTGTTCAGAAAATATTCCTCATAAATCCGCTTATTTATTATTTTGACGCGGACAGTTCCGAACCACAGCCGGATAAACAATGAGGCAAGCAGGGAAAGCAAAGTTATTCTAACCTGCTCCATGAATGTTAACTTTTTTATAAATTCATCCATTTATTCTCCGGCATATGATTCATCATAGATGACCTTTGCATAACAAACGAAGAACCAGATATCACACATTTTGCCTGCAATAAATCCTTTTTATTTATGGATCATCTATAAATTAGTTAGTGCCCATCCGGAAACATAATTTGGACACATAAAAGTTTCCAATTCGGAAATAGGCAGTTTTGGGCAAGCCCAAGGA
>JAABPS010000500.1 GCA_011391835.1 Desulfobacteraceae bacterium | reverse complement strand
GATCTATTTATCGCGATGCTGAATATACACGAGAGGCATACAGGTATCACAGCTGGAGAACAAATCCCGGCGATATCGTTACCTATTTGCTGGCACGAGATTTCAAAGAAACATCTCTTTTTAAAGCGGTATTCACGATGGACAGCCGATTTCCTTCCACGCATGTGCTAAAAGGAGTTGTGGAAGAATTTTATGAACAGGATGGAGACGAATATTGGGAAGGTGTGCTGTCGTTAAGTGTTACCTTGATTAAAAAAAATGAAATCGATCCAATGAAGAGCATCATTTTCCAAAAAAAGTATAACATGAAAGAAGTTTGTTCTGCCAAAAATCCAAAGTCACTTGCCGAAGCAATGAGCCATGCAATGGAAAAACTATCCATACTGATTATTAAAGATATTCATTCAAGCATGTTAAAATAAACGGCTTCTTATGTTAGAAAAAACATTGAAAAATCCGAAGCTGCAATCGTTTGCAAAGGACTTTGAGGCGGGCAGCAATATTTTTGTTGAAGGAGAGTCTTCTCAGGACCTTTACATTCTTGTGCAAGGGAAACTGGATGTCCTGAAAGGTGATAAAAAAATTACTGACATTTCCAGTACCGGTTCTCTGTTTGGCGAAATGTCTTTTCTGCTTGGAGATAAACGAACAGCAACCATTCAGGCCGCCACTAAAGTAAAAACGATATGCATACCTAAAGACAAAATCGCTCTCTTCCTTGTTGAGTTTCCTGACGTATCACGGGAAATAACAAAGCTTTTAGCCCAGCGGCTTGATGAAACCAGCCAGATGCTTTATGGGCTCAAGGAATTTAGCGATCAACTGCCAGATGCTGTTATCCTGACTGACAGCAGGAATAAAATCCTGACATGCAATAAAGCGGCAGAGGAATTATATGGCAAAGAATCCAGCGCTATGAGAAATAAACCGGTTGCCGATATGTACGATGAACCTCTTCAATATAAAGAGTATCTTGATGAAGTTCGGTCTAAAAAGACTGTCCGGGAAAAAATATTGAGGATACAGCATCCTGAAAAAGGAACACGATATATATCTACAAGCACCACCTTGTTATACGATGGACGCCATGAATTCCAAGGGACCTTGTCGCTGGGAAGAGATGTAACCGCAGTTGAAAAACTCAAACAAAGCTACAGACGATCCCAATACTGGTTATACCCTTTCATCATTTTATTTGCAGGTATGATCAGTGCCATATTTTACGGATATCCCTACTTTTCAAAAGGTTATCAGGATAAAAGTAATAAAAAGCTTGAACTCAGAAATATCATGGCAAAAGACTATTTCCTGATGAAGTCTCTTCTTCTTGATCCATTTTTACAAAACGATAAAAGCAAAACCAGCAGTATCATGCAGGAATTTTTTACTGCACAATTAAATGAAACAACACCTTATCTTGGCATTATTCTGTTGAATGCAGAAAAAAAGGTATTTAATGCATATATGATCCGTCCAGATGTTGATGTTTCTAAGATTATTGGAAGCAGCTATACAGGGATAGAGTTTAATCAAATCAAGAATTCATCACACTGCTTGCTGACGCTATACCGTGTAAGCAAAGATAATCCCATGGGACAAAAATGTGTTGAAGTTGCATTTAAATTATACTCCGGCAATGATGTATCAGGCTGGATCATCTTTCAAATGGACATGGACTATATTAAAAAAGCATACAACATTATTGAAACAGATTTACAGAATTTTGAATTTCAAAATAATGGATAACAGGAATAACCAGTGACAAGCATTGAGAAGCTGAAACATCACGCAACCATCTTCAACCGTCCAGAAAATCATTTAAAACACCTGCTTAAAATAAATGAGAGATTTTCTCGCTATTCACTTTTTGGCGCAAATCTTTTTTTTGATTTTTCGCGACAACGGGTTGTAGAAGAAACAATGAATCTTCTGGTTGAACTTGCCGAAGAAAAGAGACTTCATCAAAGCTTCAGAGATATGGTGAACGGGCAAAAAGTAAATGTGACAGAAAACAGGGCTGCACTGCACACTGCGTTGAGAAATTTTTCGAACAGTCCTGTCGTTGTGGATGATAAGGATGTGATGCCTGCCATTTGGCAGCTACGAGATGAAATAAAGGACTTTTCCATAAAAATTCGAAATGGCTTCATCACCGGATCCACTCACAAGCCGTTTCAATATATTATTGTCATCGGAATTGGAGGCTCCTATCTTGGCACAGAGTTTGTTTCAACTTCCCTAAGCCTATTTTCTGACAGAACCATGGAGATATTTTATCTCTCAAATGTGGACAGCCATCATTTTGCAGAGATTATTTCCAAAATAGACCCGGAAACAACATTATGGGTTGTCGTATCAAAAAGCGATGCCACTCCAGAAACAAAAGCAAACGAAAACCTTGCAAGAGAATATCTTAGAGCCAAAG
>JAABPS010000499.1 GCA_011391835.1 Desulfobacteraceae bacterium | reverse complement strand
ACCTTGACCCGGATTATAAAATCGGTGTGATTCTCGGTCTTCTGACCGCTCTTTTTTATACATCCTATCTATTGACCCTGCGGTCAGTTCAAGCAAACAAAAACCATCTTTCGCCTTTTGCTAATCTGACCGTTATATCCATTTCTTCAGCCTTGGTCCTGCTTATCATATCATTGAGCAAAGGTGAATCCCTTCTGATTCCTGATACGCAAAGTTATATTTCTCTTTTTGCGTACGGCATTTTCAGTCAGGTACTCGGGTGGATGCTTATTTCAAAGGGTATGTCCAAGATTGATATATCCATTGTGGGTCTCATCCTTTTACTCCAGCCGACTCTGGCATTTATTTGGGACATCCTCTTTTTCCAGCATAAAACCACTGCTACAGGCTTTATGGGTGTAATTATAACAATTACAGCTATTTATCTTGGAGCAACCCGAAAGCGCTAATTCATTTCCATTTGTAAACAATACTTTTCTATTTAATCTTTTTAGATCCTGCGTTATATTAAATGTATATTATAAACCGTAAACAAAGGGTGTTATGACTATACTAAATGGCAAGCAATTATATGGCATTCACAGACTCCTGATGACATTAAAAATGGGAATGAATAAAGAGCTTAAGGGATTGTCATTTAAACAAAAGCTGGCTCTAAATTATGTTTCAAAGGAAAGCAAGCTTACCAAACTTGGCGATAAAGTATTTTCAAATACATTTACACCCTATTATCCTTCACTGGCCTATGACCGATTCCTAAAAGGTGTCATTTCCGTTGCTACAGGCCACCCTGTTCCGGTAATAACCAATTTTGCTGTGACCTCTCTTTGTCCATGCAACTGCTGGCATTGTTCATTTGCCGATAGATCAAAAAAAGACATACTATCTCTGGAACAGCTCAAAAAGGCCATTTCCGAAGTACAGGACATGGGAACCAGCGTCATCGGCATCACTGGTGGAGAACCGCTCCTTCGAAAAGATCTTGAAGAAATTATCGCATCCATTGATAAACGATCGATGCCCATCCTTTTTACAACAGGATATAAACTTACTATCGAAAGGGTTCACCGCCTTAAAGAAGCTGGCCTTGCGATTCCTGTCATCAGCCTGGATCACTATCTTCCCGAAGTTCATGATGCGGGCAGGCGCAGAAATGGGATGTATGATTATGCCATCCAAGCGATTAAAATGTTTCAAGATGAAGGATTGTACGTGGCTGTTTCCTTTGTCCCGGACAAAAAACTGGTTAATAACCGTGATGAGATATTTAAAACCATCGATTTTTTTCGTGATCTTGGTATTAATGATATGCGCCTCACCTCTCCCATACTCAGCGGACAGTTAATATCAAAGCCTGAAGAAAAACTTACACCGGAAAACGTAAAAACGATTTTTGAAATCCAAAAAAAATGCACGAATACGCCCGGCTATCCCGGTGTCTTTGCATATGATTATTTTGAAAGCAGATCTTATTATGGCTGCGGCGCTGGATTTAATTACATGTTCATCGATTCCCAGGGGAATGTATGTCCGTGTGACTTTGCCATGCTGGGATTTGGTAATATTTTAGAAAACCCGATTAAAGAAATCTGGAATAAAATGAGTAAAGAATTTTGTGTGCCAGGATGTACATGCTATGCCAATAAAAGTAACGATATTATTGCCTCCAAAAAATCAAAACAATGGCCTTTGGACACAAAATCATCTGAAGAAGTGTTACAGGAATGTCCTCCATATGACGCAGAAACGATTCCTGAATTTTACAGGCGAATGGGATTAAAAGAAAGGGTTCAGTAATCTGAACCCATTTATTAGCTGGTGCCCGGGACGAGACTTGAACTCGTACAGCCACAAGGACCGAGGGATTTTAAGTCCCTTGCGTCTACCAATTCCGCCACCCAGGCTTATGGTGAACCTATTTCGGTCAAGGTTAATAGAACAGGTTCCATGGAAAATCAAGAAGAAATCAATGGCAGTTATACCAATGCTGTTATTTTCAGCTTAATTTATACAAATCTATATTATCCTCATGTTTTTGACGCCAACACGCCAATCTATTACGGGTTTCCCGCTTTTATGTACATCTTGTTTCTTGTAAAAGCATTTTTCTTTTGATAATACAAGAACATGGACAATTTAAACAATGGACCAAAAATCATACTCGCTTCAGAATCACCCCGGCGAAAATATCTGCTTAAGCAGGCTGGAGTATCATTCTCTGTTGTTCCCAGCAGTTTTGATGAATCATCTGTTCATAACTCATCCCCGGAATCCTATGTGAAATTTCTGGCAGAATCCAAAGCCCGTGATGTATCAAAAAAATATCCACATAGCTGGGTGATTGGTGCAGATACAATAGTTATTATCAATAAGAGCATCCTTGGGAAACCCGACTCAAAACAAGATGCACGCAATATGCTTCATCTGTT
>JAABPS010000498.1 GCA_011391835.1 Desulfobacteraceae bacterium | reverse complement strand
CGTGATCCGTTAAAGGCCCAATTACCATTGCCGGAAAACCCATTCCTCTCCTGCAGAGAGGCAAAAAGAGCTGATTACGGTTTAAAAGAATAAGCACATTTTAGATTTTATGAAAATCCTTTTTTGGATAAATGATCATGATGTTGATAACTGACCGTATTAACATCATTAAAAAACAGTAGGGTATGATACATCGGAAGGACCAGTCCGGAACTCCATGGATAATGGTGCTGGTGGAATCAAAGCCGACGGCATGCATATACGCTAACGAAACGATAAAGAGTAAGCAGCAGATAATAAACGCAAACAGGTGCGCACCTGTGCCGATGATTTTTTTGGGGAAATCAGATCGGATAATGCTGGCAAGGAAATCGATTTTAATATGCTGGTTGTACTCTGTGGCCAGAGCGGCGCCTATAAACGCTATCCAGAGCAATTCGAGTTGAAGCACCTGATCGACCCATATAAATCCTATAGAGAAAAAATTTCTGGCCACCACTTGACCAAATGACAGGACGATCAAGGAACATAAGAGCCCAACCAGGACCGTCTTCTCAACGATGACAAAAAAACGATTTATGAATATCAGGCGTGAGATAAAATATTTCATTGATTATTTTGCACGCGATCTGTATTGATTCAAGTGCGTTAGCAATTCATCGAGAAGCTCTTTCGGGAAATCATTGCCAGCCATTTCATCCCAAATTTTTCTACTCTCCTGCCGGACATGATTTAATTCTTCTGGATTCATTTCAGAGATCTTTAATCCATATTTAACCATTGCGTCAAATGATTTTTTGCTATCCTCTCTTGTTTTTTTTCGGAATTCATTCGCTTCCTTGTTTCGCATTGCAAGAATGTTACGGCGATAGCTTTCCGGGATACTGTTCCAGGCTTCCATGGTTACAAATACTGCCGTGGGTGAATATCGGATCTGAACCGGGTTGACATATTTAAACTTTAGATACAGCTGGCTTCCAATCACCCATATGGCTGGGGCTATTAATGCGTCTCCCACCCCCTGTAGTATGGAGGGCGACACTTCTGTAACATTCACAGGGACAGGGCTTGATCCAAGGGTGGTCAACAGCTTGTGTTCCATGTGTCCGTACCATGTCAGAAACCTGGCCTTGCTAAAATCCTCAAGTCTGTCCATTTTATGTTTTACAGAATAAATCTGATCAAAATCCTGATCCGCCCAAACAATGAGTTTATACCCGCGTTTTTCCACATACCTGTCAAATGTTGAAATCATTTTATTTCTTATGTAATCAACTTCTTCGTAGTCGTTAAACAGAAACGGCAGTTCAAGAACCGCCATTTCCGGACAGGCAAGCACCACACCCTGACCGGAAAATGCTGCGCCGTGGAGCTGGCCGATTTTCATTTTTTGGATATAATCTTTATCGTTGCCCATGACACCGCCCCAGAACCAGTTGAGTTCAACATGGCCCTGGGTGGCTCTATTTAAGGCGGGGTGAATAATTTCGTCAATGTGTTTTGCCCATCCAATGGATTTCGGGGCCAGAGATGCCAGTTTAAAGCAATATTTCGCTGTACATTTCTTTGCGTGTGCATGCGGGCTGATGACCAGTCCGGTGCAGACGTACACGCACAGAATCACCCGTATTGTCATTGATTTCAAAGACATGTGCCTCCTCCTGAAACAAAAATGTTTTTTGTGTTTATTTAGGAAGTTATCTGACAATTTCAAATTCTGACAGATACACCCTGACCTGAGTGGATGCCAGAATGTCTTTATACTCATCCTGGAGTTCTTTTTCAAATGATGTTTTATGAGGATATCGCTTTTTGAGTTCTTCCAGCTTTTCCCGTTTACGTATTTTGCTGATAATTCCCTCAATTTGAGCAGAATACGGCACCTTTATGTTGGAGACCGAGTTATGAGCGAGTCTGTAATAAATATATTCTCCATAGATAACATCTAAGAAATTACCTTTCTCAATATGAAGGGTCATGGGGAATTCAGGGAAGGCGCTGGTTCTGTTTTTTCCAATCCTTACGGCTTGGGACTTAAATAAAAAATTCGGGGAGCTGGGATGGGCGGAGGTATCATCTGCCTTATCTTCGATTTCTTTGAGGGCATTGATCAGATGTATTTTTGTTTGATAGGAGTCAAAAAAGATGTAATTAAAAAATGCAGTCAACGGAGCGATTTGATTTGTATATTTTATGGCTTTATCATGTGTTGTGATGGTTTTATCCCCCCAGAATTTTACCAGCATTTCATCATAGTCAAAATCAATTTTCATCGCAGGCTGGCTGGGATTTGCTGGGGTCTTGCTGGATGGTATTTCTTCAAGTGTGTCGGTCCACAGTCTGTTTTCCCATAGATGAATGGATTCAATCAGCCGGATTTCAATATTTTTCATCAATTCCTTGTATTCAGCCGTATGTTTTCCGAATAG
>JAABPS010000497.1 GCA_011391835.1 Desulfobacteraceae bacterium | reverse complement strand
CTGTTTATATAGAAAAATTTCATACCAGCTTTCTGAATCGCTTTCTGAACTCCTATAGGTATTCCAGAAAGCCCGTTTCTATAATAGGCTGTGTTTATGTTTTCCAAAAAGATCTTTAGGTAAGATTTTTTTACAAAGGAGAATTTTTGAGGTATTGCATACGGGTCCAGGCCAAGATATCCTAAAGAAATTGGTATACCAACGTCCTCATCATCTCCCATCAGTGCCTTTTCGTTTCTGTACTTTTCTATCACCTACTCTCCCATTCACGTTCTGGAAAACCATTCTTAATGAAGTAGTTCTCAACTTGTTTAGCGTTTTTAGCCCAGCTCGAGTTTCCGTTGGTTTTATAAACTCAAATGAACCATTCGATATGATTAATTTTTTACTGTATAGTTTTTCACGGGTTCAATGTTCTGATTGTTTTTTGAGTGTGAGTGTAGCGTCGTGCGATGATAACCATCTATTTCAATCTTGGCTTTTATGGACAGCCCTGCCTTGAAGTTTGATAATCCCATAAATTAACTCTGAATGTACCCCCTTATAATCTGGAATTTACTGTGCACCTATTAGACATTTTTAAATATGGATTATTCGAGTTAATACCTCACTATATATTACCATGTCAACCAAAAAACCCCATCTATCATTAGGTTTAACTCACTAAAATAGAATGTTAGAAATATATATATGAGGTTGGATTATGGGGAAATTATCTGTATTAATTGGGAATCGAATCAGAGAAATCAGAAAGAAAAAGGGACTCAGACAGGAAGATATGGAGGGGTTCGGAATAAACTATAAGTATTATCAAAGGATAGAAACAGGCAAGGCAAACGTAACACTAAATACTATTGAAAAAATCGCTATCGCCCTTAAAATAGACCCCTTAGAACTTTTTATACTGCCTTTGGACAAATCCGCGGAGATTAATGAACTGGCCTCTTTGATAACTGAAATCATCCAAAAAAATGACAAAAAATCCGCTAAAAAGCTGAACCTGCTGATAAAGGAAATTTTGTAAAGAAGAATCTATGAGATGGTTTCCTGCCTCAACTTGCTGACATCCAAATAATAAAAGGATCATCCAGAATTGAGGAACATGGCATAGTTGTAGGTTGGGTAGAACGCAGGGAAACCCAACATTTGAGATGAATCTTTTTATTGTTGGGTTTCATTTAACCCAACCTACTTTTCAGTCATCCTGAACTTGATTCAGGATCCAGGCTTCTATCTTTCTGTAATTATACTGGATTCCGGGTCGGAGCCCGGAATGACAAACTAAACAAAATTATAGAAAACGGTCATTATTGTAATTGCGACACAGTCTCCAAGTCCGGCATGACAGCTAAGAAGAAAAATCCGCAGGTTGGGTAGAGCGTAGCGACGTGGAAATCTCTTTGAATGGGATTGCTTCGTCGTCCGTCGAGGCGGACTCCTCCAATGACATGACAGGAAAGGGTTCCAATGATGGTGATGGATGGGATTGCTTCGATTTTCTAAAACATCAGAAGGTAGAATTATGCTCAAGAACCTGGTACAAAAACTGAAGACTTTAACTGAGGATCAGAGCGCATTTGATCTATCGCACCTCATTTTTCATTATCTACAACTATGCAGCTATCTTAAGTTTAACATGCATACCGGCTTTTGTGACAAGCGTAATCAGCATTTCCAGGCTAAACTTTTCCCATTTTCCTGTAATTAAATCGGAAACACGAGATTGACTCACACCGAAAATCTTCGCTGCCGCAGCCTGGGTCAGCTTCTTATTCTTAATAAATTTTCGAAGATCGGCCATTAAATCGGCGCGCATCTGCAAAATCGCGGCCTCATCTGGGGAATATCCCAAATCGATAAATACATTACCTGATGAAGCTAAAATGGCTTTTTTCATAATCTACTCTCTAATTTGTTTGTATCTTTTACGAGCAAGATCAATATCCCGCATGCTCGTTTTCTGGGAAATCACGCAGATCATCCAGGCTGGAGCCGACGAATTTTAATGGCTTCATAGTCACAAGCCTATTATATAAGTTTTTATATATTTAGCAAGGTAAATTACCTGACATTGTATAGAGCGGTGTTTTTTATTCGGACTCATCGCGATGATTGCTTCGTCCGCCGCAGGCGGACTCGCAATGACAGTGGCGGGTGGGATTGTTTCATCGCTGACGTTCCTCGCAACGACATGGCAGGGAAGGGCTCCAATTACGGTGATGGATGGAATTACTTCGATTTTCTAAAATATCAGAAGGTAGAATTATGCTCAAGAACTTGGCACAAAAACTGAAGACTTTAACTGAGGATCAGAGCGCATTTGATGCAGGGAACTGCGTTTCGAAATTGTATTTTTCTCAACTCCCTCTGAATTTATTTTGGTATTCCGACGGGAGGAGACCAGTATGCTTTTTAAATACCTGCCTGAAATGCCC
>JAABPS010000496.1 GCA_011391835.1 Desulfobacteraceae bacterium | reverse complement strand
CAGGCATCGCTTTTTAGATCCTGACGCCAGCGCTGATGTGATCGCTCAAAAACTCAGGCAGACAGGTGTAAACATCAGCACACGCAGCGTTGAACTGACGATCACAGAACAGGGGCTTCAAAAAAAAACATCTATAAGCTCCAACCCCGCGAAAAAGAGCAACAAATAGAAACTCATTTCACAAAAGTGAAAACGAAAACGGTAACGGTGACGTCACGTTCACTGGAACGTAACGTTCGGGAAATGCTGGCTGAAAAAATTTCTGGTACCCATGTTGGGCTATGGTTTCTCGTGCCAGAACATTTGCGCCTGGGCAGTTGGGATTTACTTAAAGCCTGGAGCGGGCATCACGATAATCAGGCGATCGAACCTCACCTGGCATTGCAGATGGTCCATGAATCTGCCCTTTGTGCCAATGGAGTACGTGATCAACGGACATTACGTCACAAGGGGTTTGAGGCGCTGAATGGTTTGCCTTTTGTGGCGACGGATCTTGCCATCCATCACTTATTAAACAGTCACACTATGGTTGAGGCAGAATCATTACAGCGAGCTTTAGGTCAACTGCGTCGCAGTCAGGGACATTATAAAGGCGCATATATTTTAATCGATCCGCATCGCATCTACACATGGAGCAAGCGAGATATGCCGCCTAAAAAAGCGAACCGTAAACAGGCGGTTTCTCGCAAGGTACTGCAAACGTTTTTTGCGACTGACGGTGATACTGGACAACCTTATAGTTTTGCTATGGGTTCATCAGCGGTTACGATCAATCAGGCAACCCTGCCATTGTTACGGACATTGGAAACGATATTGCCAAATTCTGCTGTTTGTGTGTTCGATGCCGAACACTATACCGCTGACATCTTGAGTTGGTTTATCACAACGAATCAGTTTCATTGTTTAATGCCAGCGCCGCGACGAACATCGTTGCTACGGCATTGTTCAACATTACAATTTAAACCGCTTTGGCCTGGATATGCCGTAGCAGAAAGTAGTCATCAATTACAAGGACAAGTTGAACCAATACGATTAGTCGTCCAAAGAACTGGAGAAAGACAAGAAGATTTTGACTATAAACCGTTTGGAACAACGAGCCCTTTACCAGCCGATGAGCTAATGACACTTATCTTTCCAGAACGCTGGAACATCGAAGAATTCTTTAATACCCAAAGCGCTCTGGGCTGGAATCGAGCGTCAACTCTCAACTTGAATATTCGATTCGGACGATTGTCAATGGCACTTATAGCACAGGCAGTCATCTATCAACTTCGTCAGAAGCTCCCAATTGGAATTCGAAATTGTACGGCTGAAACCATGGCAAAAAATTTTTTCAAAGGCATTGATGGCGATATTAGAGTTAGGCAAGATACCATTGTTGTAACTTGTTACAACGCACCTGAAGTTCAATTTCTCAAAGAACAATATGAACATTTACCACGAAAACTTGAAGCGGAAAACATCAACCCGCGTGTGCCTTGGCTCTATAATTTTAAAGTCGATTTCAGATTCAAATAAATACAATATGTCAAATTAATTATGCCTAAAAAATCGCTGACGTGTCGGGATGGAATCAGGGTGTCAATTAATTGTTACACTAAAAAATGAATCCGAAACAAGCATATTTATCGCATGATGTATGTTATAGCATTTTTTTATATCTTCTCTTTATCAAGGCATTCTTAAAATATGATATGCTCCATTATAGCATTTGACTTTGTACAGTTAAATATCAAAGCAAACATATTTCATGCGCATTAGCTTGTGATCCCTGTGGTTTTATCGTCAACTCCTGCAAAAGCGCCTATCACTTCGTATCCAAAATTATCGGCAACCCGTCTTTCCCCGCGCCAACGATGATCACCTTAGTCTGTGCGAGTGAAAGCGTCCCGATATTTTTTTTGGTGCTAATTGTGCGATGTGCGTAAGGTGGATCGCGTCCCTTTTTTGTCCATAGAACTGACAGTTCAATATTATTAACAGGATTGGCAAATCCTATTTTAGAAAGTACTGCCGAACTTTTATCGCAATCTGGTGATCAGTCATCTTATCAACTGTTTCAATACCAACGATACGCCCATCAAGTTTATCTCTCTCGAGACGTTTCTTCAACTCACCTTTAGCCTCGCCAGGGCCAAAAATCAGAATAGATTCTGCATCACGAATGCACGCAATGATTGCATCGTAGTAAATATTGAGATGTCCCGTAAGTGCTTTCTGCTGGCTATCACTTGCCGGTACTTGCTGTGTTTCATAAGAACCTTTAAGAGGTGAATCACCAGAACGGCGGAGTTGTTTTTCAGTTTTCGATATTATCAGTCTTGTTTCTTCTCCTTCGTCCGTAACAGCTACGACAATAGCCTTCCTATGGTCGATCCATAAACCCACTGCTTTTTTCATAGCTTCTCCTTATTCAATATTCAATCTCTATTCGTT
>JAABPS010000054.1 GCA_011391835.1 Desulfobacteraceae bacterium | reverse complement strand
GTTTGACATATTTTGCCGTAGCGCGTAGCTTTCAATGCATATTCATCAATAAAGCAGGATATTATTAGGAGAAACATATGGATATAAATGAAGCCGTTAAAAACAGGAGAAGCATAAGAAAATTTCTTCCGGAGAGGGTTCCGGAAGAAACAATCCGGGAACTCATCAGCGACGCTTTATGGGTTCCATCGTGGGGAAATACGCAGCAGTATGAATTCGTGGTGGCTACCGGTGAAGCCCTTGAGCGCTTTAAAAAGGAAAACCGGGAGGCCCTCATGTCCGGGGAAAAATCGGAACCGGATGTTCCCATGCCGGAAAAATGGCCGGAGACATTAAAAAAAAGATATATGGACGTGGGGAAGAGCGTTCTGACATCACTTTCAATTCCCCGGGAAGATAAAATCGGAAGGATGAATTACTATGGAGACATGTTCTCTCTTTTTAATGCCAGTGCTCTTCTGATTGTAGTAGTGAACAAGGACATCCTTCTTGAATATGCCATGCTTGATGTGGGCATTTTTATACAGACTTTTAAACTACTGGCTCATGCAAAGGGACTCGGCACCATTTCTCTTGCCGCATCTGTATCCTATCCGCAAATTATACGCAGGATTTTTAATGTGCCTGAAAGCAGGAGGATCATTATTGGAACTGCTCTTGGATGGCCAGATAATAACTCCCCGGTAAACAACTTTGAAAGAAAACGCGATCCTGTCGAGATGTTTGTACGCTGGGTAAGATAGAGAGAGGAATTTGAAAAACAATCAGGAAAGGGAAAGCGATCACGCCTCCAGGCACCCAAACAAAATAGCGAAGGGTCAGTTTATCAAGTCAACAACAGGCCCCATACATAAATTTGAACATCAGAAGCTGTATTCCTCCGAACAATTGGAAAATTATAGGTACGACTCCAGCAATGAGTGTGTCGCACGCTTACAGGAATATGACGGTCCTTTGTTTGAAGCTCCCCGCCGCATGAGCGGACTGGGAATCTTCGACCGCAAGGAATATAATCTGTTTTTATTTTGTTCGCTAATCCCGCCGCAAGTCCACCATGGCGGACCTTCGGCGGGAATGCGCTCGCTGTTTCGGTTCAAATCATGCAAAAACTCAGGCATGAGGCAGGACTGCGTTCATTTTCTTAATCAGTTCATCGATTTTAACAGGCTTGGCTACGAAGGTCCGTCCTCCGGAAACACCGCTCCTTTTCCTGACTTCATCCTCCTTGACAATAGCCGTCACAAATATAATGGGAATGGAACTGGTAACAGGATTCTCAGATAATTCTTCCGCCATTTCGGTGCCTGCCATACCTGGCATCATAATGTCGAGCAGGATTAAATCCGGTTTCTCAATACCCGCCAGCCGCATCCCTTCCTCACCTCGTGTTGCAGTCAGCACCTTGAAAGTGCTTTTCATCTCGAGACCCTTCTTCAGGGCACGGCAAAAATGTTCTTCATCGTCAATAACGAGTATTTTTTTCACAGACATATTGCGTGCTCCTTGTGTATAAAGACCGCGACTTTGGGATTTGTCTTTATTAAATCAGAAACTTCTTCAAAAGTATCATAACATGGATTTCATCATCAACAGTGAGAATCAATTCCAACCTTCTTCATTTTATTATAATTTATGATTTTTATCTATGTTTTTTCTCACAGGAAGACTGATATAAAAAGAGGCGCCTCCCGATTCATTGTTCTCAGCCCAGATAATGCCACCATGATCATGTATGATGCCATACGATATGGAAAGCCCCAGTCCCGTTCCTTTTCCCTGCTCCTTGGTGGTAAAAAATGGATCAAAGATTTTCAACATATGTTCACTCTTGATACCCGTTCCTGTATCAGCGATCGTTATTTTCAGATGATCTTCATTCCCGGACACCGTTTCCATCTCCGTTATTATGCGCAACACCTTTTTCTCTTTCCCCTCCATGGAATCTGCGGCGTTAGAAATCAAATTCAGGATAACCTGCTCTATCCTCTTTATATCTATTTCAATTATCGGCAAATCCGACTGGTATTGCACTTCTGTTTCTATACCCTCAATCTTCAACTGCGTTGCGTACAAACTCAGGATATAAGCGATGGTGTCGTTGATATCGGCCATAGCAATCTTCTTTTCGGGTATGCGGGATATCTGTTTGAGATTTTCCGAAATTCGGGCGATGCGGCTGATTTGAGCCGTGCAGATTTCTAATTCTTCCAGCGCTTCAATAGGCATGTTTCCCATGGCCTGCAGTATCTGCAATTCCATTGAGATAATATTTAAGGGATTGAGAATCTCATGGGCAACGCCCGTGGATAATCGACCTATGGAAGCGAGCTTTTCCGACTGAAGCAACTGGTCTCTCGCTTTTTGCAGGTCTCTTTCCGCCTGATTTTTTTCAGTAACATCCTGTATGATACCGACCACCCTGACGATATTACCGGCATTATCAATAATGGGTTCCAGTATTTGACGGACTTCACGCACCGCGCCGTCACGTCGGACGATGCGATGTTCAATTTCACTTACTGCTTTCTCATTCATTACTTTTTCAAGGGCTTTTTTTACCAGTTCCCTTTCTTCGGGAAAAACAAGCTCGAAAAATGTTTCGCGGGTTTCGTCAAACATCTGAGACGTACTCATTACGATTCGATGGATCTCGTCGGACCAGTACATGCTATCGCTTTCAATATCCCATTCCCAGTTTCCGATGTGCGCGATCCGCTGCGCCTCGGCCAAACTCAGATTGCTTTTCTTGAGAGACTCTTCTATCCGTTTACGGTCTGTTAGATCAATGATGGCGCCTCTCACTCCTACTGGCTTCCCCTTGTGCATGACGACACCTGGATAGATTAAGAACGGAAAAGTGCTGCCGTCTTTTCGAATCCCCGTGTACTCGGATGGACCCTTCTTTTCCCCTTTTACCAGCATCTTAAGGTTCCTTGCCAGTCTCTCCTGTTCACCGGGAATAATAATTGGAAATTTATTCTGACTTTTTTCAAGATCAGATTGTGTATATCCGGAGGTTTCAAAAACAGCAGGATTTGGGGAACTTGTTTTGAGATCAGATTGTGCGTATCCAAAGGTTTCAAAGATGGCGGGATTTGCTGAAATGGCATTGCCTTTAAAGTCGATCTCGAACAGCGAAATCGGCAGGAAATCTACCAGCTCCCTGTATTTTTTTTCGCTTTCCCGCAGTGCCTCCTCCATCTGCCTGCGTTTGGTGATGTCCCTGGACACTCCATGCAACCCGATTGGAATTCCTTGATTATCTCTGATTCCGCTAATGATATTCTCGATCCAGCGGGTAGAGCCGTCCTTATGATAATACTCCAATTCAATAGTGATTTTCTTTTCAGGATCTGCCTGACCCTGTTGCTCCAAAGCAAGTTCTCGTGCCAGAACGTCCAGCGCCAAAGACATCGATGCCGGAGTCAGTTGTTCATGGACATCCTGTGCCATCCGTTCTTCCGGGCTAAATCCAAGCGTCGTTTCTATTGACGGGCTTATATAGAGAGTGCGCAGATTCATGTCCATAATCCATACAATATCCGTCATCTTTTCAGCAATAAGCCTGTATTTTTTTTCGCTCTCTGCCTGTGCCTCCTCCGCCCGCTTTCGATCCGTGATGTCGCGGGCAACGGAAATAACACCGATGATCTTGCCATCGCGTTTAATGGGAGATCCGCTGAATTCACCATATTTTATGGTCCCATCCTTTGCGATAAGCCGATAAATCGTCGCCGGAATAGTTTCACCCTTTAAGATCAAACTTACATCGGCTATAACTTGCTCAGCTGATTCCGGCGTAAAGATATGTGCCAAATCAGAAATTGATCGGCCGATGTAATCCTGGAGATTGTATCCCAATATCCTCTCCGCGCTTGGAGAAACACTCAAAACCTTGAGATCTGTATCAACCATAATAATAACATCCATTACATTCTCAAAGCTCAGGCGATATTTTTCCTCCAATATCCGCAATTGCTGATTGGCGCTTTCCAGCTCATGCATTTTCTCTTCGAGCTTGCTGTAAATACTCTCATTATGCCGTCTTAATAATTGCTTCTCTTCCACCATTGATTTTGACATTCTAGAATATACCGAATTCTTTTCATCCAATAGATCGATCAGTATCTTGATCAGTATTTCCGGTTTCTGGGGCTTGAGAATGAATAGGTCAGCTCCGGGATCAATCGCATATTTTTCATCCTTTGGTTCTATGCGTGAGGCCGTATAGAAAACAAACAGGACTGATTTGAGGTTCTCATCCGATTTACATTCCCGGCACAGGGTATAGCCATCCATGACAGGCATCAGGATCTCAGAGACTATGAGGTCAGGCCGTTGAGTCTTGGCCATATCCAGGCAGGCTTTGCCATTCTCTGCTATACGGACATCCCAGCCCTCGCCTTCGAACAAGCTTTTCAGCAATTGGCGATTTGCGCTGTTGTCGTCTGCAATCATAACTTTTACATTCATTACATCACCCTGTTCAGAGGTTGCTCAGGACAGACAGGTCTTAATCGGCTCATATCCTGCTCTTAGGACCTGTCCATAAGCTTAAGTTTTGATGAATTATCGGTATAAAAAAGCTGGGATAAAATGGTTCATGCATAAAAAATTATATAATGCACAACAGTTTGTTTTTTGTTCGCATTATAACCGGAATATGTCAAAGAATATTTTTAAAAAGCTGTACAGAAACCCGTGTTTTTCCATTTTACGAACATTTTTTTGAAATAGCGCCCTTCTAAAATCCGGTTCCACTTTACTAACTCGTGCCCATCCGGAAACATAATTTGGACACATACAAGTTTCCAATTCGGAAATAGGCAGTTTTGGGCAAGCTCAAGGAAACCAAGGGATTGCGCGGAGACATACGCGATGTATGTCGCACAAGAAATCCCGCGGATTGACACTGAGATCGCACAAAAGGGCCATTTCCGGAAGGAAACTAACTCGTCTTTTGTGCATATATAATTTCACATATCTTTTTGATAGGAATTAGGGAACGATCATTTATAATTCGGCTTTCCGATATAGGTGGGATTTATGGAAAAGGATTCTTCTTCTACCCGGTACTTTCCCTTTATATTTGCATAATAGGAAATTATCTGTTTCATATCCGTTGTGATATCTCCTGTGGGGAAGTATACAGGTCCGAACCCGGCAACCTTTTTTGCATAGTTAAAAAAACCGAGAACAATCGGAACATTGGCGCCTCTTGCGATATAATAGAATCCTGTCTTCCACTTCATGACCCTTTTTCGGGTTCCGGATGGCGGGATGGCCACAATAAGCTTTTCGGTATTAAAAAATTGACGGATAGTCCGTTCGACCACATTATGCGACTTTGAGCGATCAACAGGGATTCCTCCCAGCCACTTGAAAAAGCCTCCAAAAGGACGGCGGAACAGGGAATCTTTTCCCATCCAGTAGATTTTAGCTTTAAGTGCGAAAGCCGTGAATACTCCGATTGGAAAATCCCAGTTGGAAGTATGGGGAGCTGCAATCAGAACAAACTTAGGGATGTCCGGCAACCGGCCTTCGGCATGCCATCCTATTACTTTGAGGCTTACAAGAGAGATCCATCGCATCAGGGATTTTATGACGGGAGTATCATATATTGTGTAATGCATCTCTTTCACATCTTCCGTCAAAGGAAATCTTTATATAACATCTGAATCAGCGATCTTGCAAAACGTGAAAACCGATTTCATATGCCGGCTCTTTATTGAGATATTTTCCAAAATTCTCAACAAATATTCTTAATGGGAATTTTAGGTAAAAAGAGTTGTAAATGCAAAGCAGTATTCAGGATTTTACAAAAGTTTTACAAACAGGCAGAGGGTAAGTTAAAAGTCAATACTGTTACTGGAGATATCTCGCTATAGTCATCTTGTACTTGGCAGAATTTACAGTTTTGATTATTGTCCTGATATATTCATTTTGTTCATCTTTTTCAGTGAGATCAACCGTTGTTCCCGTCACTCTGTAACCCTCTCTGTCGATGATGATTGTAACCTTCGGCCTTTTCAAAAAGAGCTGGTTGGTTCCACTCACAAAACCCAACTCATTCGTATTCAGCATTACAATTGTACCTATTGGGAAAACCCCTACCATGTTGATGAAAAACTTGAGAATGAGAGGATCCAGCCTGGTGCCAGAATTTTCAAGCATGACATATAGAGCTCTGTCGGGAGGTAACGGGGTCCTTGTGTACACCCTTGCAGATGTTATGGCATCATACCAGTCGGCTACCGATATTATCCTGCTGAACAAATCAAGTTCAAACCTCCTGCGGATCTTCGGATAGCCGCTGAGGTCGTAATTCAGGTGGTGCTCAAACGCAACGATTGCCGATTTTATAGAAAACTCATCAATTTTTCTAAGTTTTAATAAAGCTTTCGCTCCCCAAAATGGGTGCTTTCTTATAATCTTCCATTCATCCTCATCGAAACTCGCGGGTTTGTTGAGGATTTCATTCGGAACATTAATCTTTCCTATGTCATGGAACAGAGCCATCATACCGAGATCAGTCAGCATTTTACGGTTCATACCCAGCCGCTGTCCCAACGCCATGGAAAGTATGCTCACATTCACTGAATGATGATATGTGTACTCATCGTATTCCTTTATCACTGTCATTCCAAGCAGTAACTGCTCTTCTTCAACTATCTGGTCAACAACCGATGCTACAATTCTTTTGGAAGTTTTCAAGCTTACTTTTTCTCCGGTATGAATCTTTCTCATTATGCCGGAAGCGTATGATACTGCATTAAAATAAGTCTTTCTGACCATTTTTTTAGGATCAAGAGGTTCGGATTCGGCTATTTTCATAAGCTTTTCAACTGTAACTGACTGAACCTCCGACATCTTTTTCTCGATTGAGTCAAAAGGTTTTTGGGAAAAGGAGGAAGATATGAAAGCCGCAATAAATGTTCGTATATCATTATGATTCACATTGCTAATGAAGATCACGCCGCCAAGCTCACGTTTTTTAAATTCTCTTGTGAGAAAATCAAAGTTTATAAGATGCTCAAGAGAATATCTAATACGCAAGTCATTCAAATAAAAATATTCACCTCTTAGTTTTAACCCGACTGTCTGCTGGTCATCTGCAAGCTCATTTACAACAGAGACAAGTCTGTCAATACCCGAAATTACAGCTTCATTCGCGGTATCATGAACATGGGAAGTGCGCAGAAGAGCAGAAAGCTGGTTAAGCAAATCTCTGGCCTTTTGGTTAATTTCTTTTTCCTGATCCTTTTTCATGTTCAATTTGCCTGATAGCCTCTGTTATAAATTCACTGAACAATCTGTTGCCGTCATTTCTGTACTTATCCAAAAGAGGAAGAGATTCCCTGTTCCCGATCAGACCGAGACAGTATGCGGCACATGCCCTGTTTTCATAATTCCTGGTTCTCCCGAAAAAAGTTCTTTTGTCAATAATGTCGGCCATGAAGTCGCGAACTTCTTTATCTTTCCATTTTGAAATCACTTCGTAATATTTTTTCTTCTCTTCAAAATTCCTTTCTCCAAAATCGCCGGCGGAAATCCTTTTTAAAATAGTACGTTTTGCGCCTTCGGACCGGATATTACCTATCTCAGTCAGCGCAGCCAATTCTACCTGATAATCTGGATCGTCGAGGCAGTTCCTCAACGCTGCAAGAACTCCGGCCCCACCGAGCTCTCCAAAAGCCCTTATAACTTCTTTCTTTACCCTGACATCGCCATGCCTGATGGTCTTAAAAAGACAGTCCACCGCTTTTCTGTCCCCAATCTTTCTCAGGACATATATAATGTTTCTTATCACATACCAGCGGGAATCATTCAATCCTTCCATGAGTGAGTCCATGTTTCTTCTGCCTAGTATTATAAGCGCTTCGACAATCAGCTTTCTGGAATGAATTTTCTTCAGATCTCCGAGTATCAATACCATAGGCTTGATTGCTTTCTCATCAAGGCATTTGACGAAATCCTCTATCATTTTATCATTTATCTTATTGCTGCCGTCCAGCATATTACCAAGAAGATTTATGATATTTCCCGTACTGATATTTATAAGAATATTTTTTGAGCAATTTCTGATTTCTTTTGAAACACCATTCGCATCTTTAAGGTGATTCAGTTTAAGGAGTATGCCGGTAGCGGTGTCAATGTCCTCCATACCCAATAAATATTCAATCACGCCGACAAAAAAGCCGGTAAGATCGTTAAAATCATCCTCCGTTTCAGACAGCAAAAACATTTCAAAAAGGATTTCAATCAGCTTCCCCGTCTTGTCGTATTCATCTTTTTCAAATTCGACAGCCAGATCCTGCAGGTCTTTATCCGTAAGGAGGGCTATTTCCATGTCCTTAACCGAAGAGCCATTCCTTAATGTGTCTTCGTATGCTCCAAGAAGACTCTCATCATCGGTATTCTTCTCCTCAATTTCAGCAACAGCCCTTGATTCGTAATCTTCTTCATCTGAAAGAGTTATCTCCTCAACGACATACTGTATATTCTGAAAATCTTTTTCCCACAACAGCGTCACAACATCATCATCCACTGAATCGCTGCTGAAATCAAAAGATATGATCTTGAGAAAATCATACAAATCCTCCCGCGACAACCCTCTTTTAAAGGTGATTTCTCTCAAGCCATCCTTAAAGAAAAAAAGCGCGAGGTTATCCTCCTTACCGGTGCTGGAATACACAGCTTCGGAATCATACAATATGTTGTTCTGACCTATCTTAAGAGAGAGTTTTTCGTTGATACTGAAGAATTCGGTAAACTTGGCAAAACAGGTATCCATAATATTGATACAAAGGGGGTTGTTGAAAGGATACATCTTCAATATTTTTTTTGACTTAAGGAACAGCCTGATAATTTCTATGACCTGATATATATCGTCATTACCGGGCATGGTGATTCCCTTTTAGCGTTTTACATTCGGGCAGAATCTGAATTCTCAATTTCAACAGATAGAAAATTACTTCTATAACGCCAACGCTGTAAAATCAATAATAACTTACCAGTAGATTTGAATTTATGGGAGAATCATATCATTCTGATTTTTCATGCAACCGGGATTTATGAATAACGGTTCTTCCGTTACCGTATTTTTTCCGTTAATGCCGGAATAAAATGCCCTGATCTCTTTCATATCAGACTCTATGTCTCCTGTAGGAATGAAAACGGGACCAAACCCGCCTGCCTTTCTCTGATAGTCGAGAAATGCTAGAACAATTGGGACATTTGCGCCTCTTGCAATATAATAGAATCCTGTTTTCCATTTCATGACCTTTTTACGGGTCCCGGACGGCGGAATTGTTACAATCAGGCTCTCATTTTCGGAAAATTTCCGGACTATCTGTTCGACTATGTTGTTTGACCTGGAGCGATCAACCGGTATTCCTCCCAGCCATTTAAATAAAGTTCCAAAAGGGAACCTGAATAATGAATCTTTTCCCATCCAGAATATTTTGGCTTTAACCGCAAAAGCTATGAATATTGTAATAGGGAAATCCCAGTTAGAGGTATGCGGAGCTGCAATCAGAACAATTTTCTTAATGTCCGGGAGCCCGCCTTCGATCCGCCATCCGGATATTTTGAGGATAAACAGGGAAAGCCATCTCATCAGGGTTTTTACTATTAGCGTGTCAAATATTGTGTAATGCAAGCTGACGCTCCTTGAGACCTTTTTATAACACCCCCTTTTGACCGATTACCGTGTCAGGCTCACATTTCGGCACGAAGTGAAGCTTTCGCGCTATCCTCGAAATACTAACTGTATTCCTGTGGTTGAAATTATCGCCTTCCTTGTACTTGGCCAAAATTGGACGTTCTTAAAAGGTCTCTACTTTTATAAGGTTTTTTGAAGCTTCATCTATAAACAAGCCAGACCTTTAGGTGAAAAGGAGTGTAATTGCAAAGCAGATTCCGGAGTTTTACAAATGTTTTACAAAGGCTTTTTCCCTTCTATAAATCCGGGTTTTACGAATGCGGGTTTGGGATAGGAATAAAAGCCTTTCCCGCTTTTTACACCGAGCAACCCCTTATCTACGTACTGCTTCAGAAATGCGGCATTGGCAAGAGACTGCGGATCCCTGGTTTTGTTTGCCCAGTAATCGGTGACTTTCCAGGCAGTATCGATGCCGATGCTGTCCATCATTCCAAAAGGCCCGACCATAGTATGCATCACACCCATCCAGGAACGGTCTATATCTTCCACCTCGGCCACTTTATTGGCAGCAAGACTCTGGGCTGAGCTGAGCAACTCCATAAACATTGCATTGAAAACATATCCGTAATTTTCTTTCTTAAGTATAACCGCAACCTGGTTAATTTTTTCAGCAAATGCTTTTATCAGTCCCGTGGTTTCTTCCGAAGTACCCGGATGCGGCATTATGTCGACAATATTCGTTACGCGGACATCGTGGAAATGAAAGGCTGCGAATTTATCCGGACGCCCGGTTGCTTCGGCGAGCATTGAAGGAACAAGGGATGATGTATTTGTCGTAAAAATTGCGTGAGGCGGACAGATTTTATTAAACTGAGCAAAAACATTGCTTTTCAGGACTGGATCTTCAGGCACTGATTCGCTGACAAAGTCGGATTTTCGGCCTGCTTCTTCCGCATCATATGACATCTTGATTCTTTTCAGCGAATCATGGGCACTTTCTTCAGTCAACCGTCTGGCAGCCATATATGTTTTGGCCAACTTTCCAATCCTGTCTTTTGCCTTTTCAAGTGCGGCCTGCCCCACATCATATAATACAACTTCGTATCCGCTCACGGCACACTGAAAACCGATCTGCTGGCCCATGTTTCCTGCACCGATAATCAACACATTTCTTATATCTTCAATTTTCATCAGCATCCTCCGTATTGTTCCTGAGCAATATAATTGACCAATCCTCTTTATTCCTTCTTTACTACCCATATCCTGTATAGAGCAGGCACTATGAACTGTGCCGCAAGGTAACCTGCCGTAAGGCCTATCGTAAGCGTCAAACCAATAGAAAAAAGCACCGGGTGGCGCGCGAACAGAAGCGAAACTGCTCCAACAATAGTGGTTAAGGCCGAAACCCACACAGCCTTTTCCGTACCCGTATCCAGCTCATGATGATAACCGTAAAGCATGAATACCCCGTAATCTATGCAAAGCCCTACCACTACCATGGCTGCGATAACCGCCGGAGCGGTCAGGGAGATGCCGAGAAGAGAAAAACCTCCCAGCACGGCAATAACAGCGCTCATCACAGGCGCTAGTGAAATAACGGTGAGTTTTAAGTTTTTGAGAAAAAGGAAGGTAAGTATCATGATAAGAACCCCGGCAACCGAAGCAAGAAAGAGAACTTCTCTTGAAACCGCCCGTGAAAGTGTATCCGAAAAAGAGCGGCGGGAAACGATAAATGTTCCCGGGTGATCCTTTGCAACTTTATTCATGGCGGATAAGTATTCCCCGCTGTCCGGAAAAAATGAGATAACCCGGAAGCCCTCGTCATATTTATGAACAAATCTCTCCCTTATGCGGCCAAGAAAAGAAAATTCCGGCAATTTGTCATTTAAAACCTGAGACTGATCCAGACCGCTGAAAAACGGTTCAAAAGCCTTATCTGAAAAATTATAAATTATTCCCTGATCCTTAATCAGGTTACGGATCTTTTCAAGGCGCTCAGTGTTCCAGAAATTTTTCCAGCG
>JAABPS010000495.1 GCA_011391835.1 Desulfobacteraceae bacterium | reverse complement strand
TTCTGTTTTCCGGGTGATTCTGCCATTGTTGTCCCGGATCAGATTCCATGAAGTCGCATTCTGGGAGCTGATCGTAACGCTCTGGGATGCCACTTCCCCGTATCCGTTAAAAGACCGGGCAATGGCCAGAGCGCCTCCGGTGACAGATTCCGGCAGGCCGTTTTGAGTATTTCTCGTGATGGTGTATCCGCCTGCGCCAGTTAATAGCCCGTCATTGTCATACGTGTAATTAGCCGTACTGCCTGCGTAGGTAAAGGACTTGAGATTAAAGTCATTGTTATACGCATAGCCAAGAACCAGGTTCAGGGTTCCGCTTAAGGTTTCTGAGGTAATCAGACTGCCGTCGTAGTTGTATACAATGCTGTTCATCCCATTGGTAACAGATCCCACTGTTGTGCCGCACAGATACGTAAAATCAATTGTTGATTCAGGGGTTTGTATCTGCATGAGACGGGTTTTGTCATAGATGCTGCTGATGCTGTATCCAGACGGAAAACGGGTTTGAATCAGCCGCCGGTCTTTATCATACAAGTGCTGTTTATAATTTGTGTTTCAAGTAAGTTGAGATAGGAAAAGATGTCCCTAAAAATCACAAATATCATTCAATGTCTAATCTCTCTTAAGCGGTTTCTATATCTCTCATTTTTGGGATCAAGTTCCGATGCTTTAGAGAAATCAATCAAAGCGCGATAATGATCACCTTTTTTAACCCATATGTTGCCTCGTGTGTAATAAGCTTCAGCAAATTTAGGATCTATCTCTAAAGCTCTGTTTAAGTCAGCAATCGCTTTCTCAAAGTCCCCTTTCTCCCCCCAAGTGTAACCCCGATTATTATAAGCAACAGCATCATTTGGGTTTAACTTGAGAGCTTTATCATAATCAATTATAGCCCGTCCTTGATCTCCTTTTTCGCCCCAAGCGTCGCCTCGATGAACATATGCTTGACTATATTTTGGGTCAATTTCTAAAGCCCTATTATAATCGGCGATTGCTCGGTCAAACTCGCCTTTCGTTTCCCAAACAAGGCCTCTGTTGATGTAAGCTTTTATTTCACGCGGATTAATTTCCAGTACTTTATTATAGTCCTCAATCGCCCTATTATAATCCCCTTTTTCTGCCAAAACGACACCTCTATTCACGTATGGAGCAGTTATACGGGAATTTATCTCTATAGCTTTTGTATAATCGAAAATAGCACGATTTAAGTCGCCTTTTTCCCCCCAAGCGATTCCTCTATTATAATAACTCTCAAAGTTAAAAGGATCTATCTCTAATGCTTTATTATAATCACCTATGGCTCTGTCTATATCACCTTTTTCGAAAAAGGTAAGCCCTCTTAGATAATAGGCTAAAACAAAGCTTGGGTTAATCTCAAGTGATTTATTGTAATCAGCGATAGCTTGGTCAATTTTACCTTTTTTAATAAGTGCATTCCCCCGGTTGGCATAACCTTGGAATAGATACGGATTAAGATAAAGAGCTTTAGTATAATCATCAATTGCTTTATCAACATAGCCTACGCTATCATAGGAAAGACCTCGATTAATATAGACGTCAGCGTAGGAAGGGTTTAGTTCCAATGCTTTATTAAAGGCAAGAATGGCTTGCTCATAATTGCCTTTCTTTGCTAATACCGTTCCCTTTTTAAACCAATCTCTCGCAGCTATTTCGTCTTTATGAGATTCAGCAATATTAATAGTACTATCATTTATACATCCTGATATTAGCACGCATATAAAGACCCAACAAAAAATTGATCTAAAATAACTTATCCTCATACAAGTTGTCTCCATACGAATGTTTACTTGATTATGGAAATAGTTAATAATCAGGCATCCGTCTTCGCTTTTAGCCTGAACCAGTGACCCAGGGCTCTAAAGATAAAACTACCACCTCCACTGAAAAACAATGAAGTTTTCAGCTGGATTTTTACGATCATTCCAAAAGTTATTAGCAAGACACGCAGCCACATAAGAAGGAACCATCGTTGGATAATTTGCTAACCAATCAGGAATTCCTAAATCCTGAACTAGGAAGTCAAGTGTCGAATCATGATATCTTGAAGTTTGATCAAAATGAGCAATATGATCCACAAGATAAGTACTTGTTTCGTCACCCGGTTCAATAAATGCTCCTTTCCTTCCAAATACAGGTTCTTTGCTTGGGTTCCGATATCTATCTAACCCAATTAAGTCCACCCAATTAATCGGATCATTTAACACATACCCATATAAATCCGTATCTCCCCCATCAAACCCAATGGGATCCTTGGCAGTCCATCTTCCGATATCAGGATCATAATCCCTGAACCCAAATCTTACCAGCCCCGTATCCCTGTCATGCAATCCGCCTGCAAAACCAAAGGGCACAGTAAATGCTGGATTTGAATCGTAGATAATATTGCCAAAGGAATCGTAGTCAATTCTTTTTACCACATTACCAGAGGCATCTGCAACTACTCTCAATGATC
>JAABPS010000494.1 GCA_011391835.1 Desulfobacteraceae bacterium | reverse complement strand
GATAGAGATGGTCTTCCTGATATCGGCAAACCGATATCCAATGTCACTTGCCATATACTCAAGCAAAACGGCGATAAAAGAGTACCTGTCCCACCGGGAGTCTTTGGAGAGCTTTATGTCGGCGGAGATAATGTGGCGCTCGGATACCTCAATAATCCTGAACTAACCGCTCAAAGTTTTTTCTATTGGTCTCCGGAAAGCTCCTTATGCGGAAAAGATCAGCCGTCCGCTAAACGAATTTATAAAACAGGGGACATCGTCAGATTTCTTAATGATGGAAACCTTGAAATGAAGGGGCGACTGGACAATCAAGTTAAAATTCGCGGTTATCGCATTGAACTCGGAGATATTGAAAGCGCTCTCAAGAGACATCCTCAGATTAAAGATGCTATAGTAATGTCCCATGGTAAAACAAGTCTGGATAAACATCTGATTGCTTACATAAAAACTGAAGACGGTTCTCAATTATCAAAAGATAAAATATTATCCCATTTAAAAGGTATTTTGCCGGCATATATGCTTCCCGCACGCATAATCTCAACTAATGATTTTCCATTAATGGCAAGCGGTAAGATAGACCGGAAGGCGCTTTTTGCGTTATATCAAAATAAAGCGGAATCGAAAAAAACAATTCCGCTTAAAAATGAATTAATGAAATTAATATGCAGCATTTGGGAAGAAGTTTTAGGCCTGTCTAATCCCGGAATTGAAGAGAATTTCTTTGATATTGGCGGCAGCTCTCTTTTGTTGATAAAAGTACGGAACCTTCTGCGACGACATGGATACAAAATAGAGGTGATGGATCTCTTTCGGTATCCTACAATTTCAGCTTTGTCTAATATTCTGCAAGGTGACAAAAAAGAAACTATTTCTCATGTTGGTAGACCTGCTAAGGACAGACGCGGTAAGAATATCGCCGTCATCGGGATGGCCGGACGTTTTCCGGGGGCAGAAAATACAGATGATTTTTGGAAAAATCTAATTGCAGGCAAGGAATCCATTACCTTTTTCAGCAAAGAAGAATTGCTCTCAGCCGGTGTACCCGAAAAAATAGTTCTCAATCCAAATTACGTCCCCGCCAATGGCATACTCAAAGATATTGATATGTTTGACGCGGAATTTTTCTCAGTCCCTCCGAGCGAAGCCAGAATGATCGATCCCCAACAACGCCTGCTTCTTGAAACTGCCTGGCATACTTTCGAGAATGCCGGTTGGGATCCAACCAGATACAAAAAGCGCGTCGGCGTTTTTTTGGGAACATCATTAACCTCGTATTTCATTAATAATATTCTCAGCTCAATTGCAGGGCTGCCTGAAAGCAAAGCATTTTCTGCTCTTATAGCCAACGGACGGGATTTCGCCGCGACCAGAATAGCCTATAAACTGAATCTGCGCGGCCCGGCCATAAATGTATCAACCGCCTGCTCTACTTCTTTGACTGCGGTACATCTTGCCGTACAGGCACTTATGGACGGTCATTGTGAAATGGCTTTGGCGGGCGGGGCGACTGTACATCCGCAACAAGTGGACGGTTATATGTATGAAGAAGGCGCTATTCTCTCTCCGGATGGTCATTGCAGAGCTTTTGATGCTAACGCCAAAGGAACCGTCGGCGGGAACGGTGTTGCGCTTGTTCTTTTAAAACCTTTGGATGAGGCAATACGAGACAGCGACAATATTTATGCGGTAATAAAAGGAACGGCCATAAATAATGACGGTGGGGATAAAATAGGTTTTACGGCTCCGAGTATAAACGGTCAGGCCGAGGTAATCCGTTTGGCCCAAAAAGATTCGGGTGTACAACCTGAGTCAATATCATATATAGAATGTCACGGTACCGGTACTGTACTTGGAGACTCCATTGAAATCAGCGCACTTAGGGAAGTGTTCGAAAACAATAGCGGGGAGCGAAGCTGCGCCCTGGGTTCTGTAAAAACCAATTTTGGTCACCTTGATACTGCCGCCGGCATTGCCGGACTGCTAAAAACAACCCTCTCTTTATATCATGGAATAATCCCGAAAACCCTTCATTTTCAAAAGCCGAATGAGCAATTAAGCTCTCCTAAAGGACCTTTCTATGTTAATAGCCTTACGCAATCTTGGCAAACCGGTATGTTGCCACGGCGCGCCGGAGTGAGCTCCTTTGGAGTTGGTGGAACCAATGTCCATGTAATACTTGAGGAACCGCCCCTCCCTGTTGTGAAAAAGTCCGGAAGAAGCTCACAAATTATTCCGCTTTCTGCCAAAAACGAGAAAGCTTTGCGGAAATTATCTCTCAGCATGGCTGAATTCCTTGAAAATAATAACGGTCTGGATTTAGCGGACATCGCCTTCACGCTTGCAAGAGGCCGTAAGACTTTTAATGTGCGTAGAGCTTTTGTAACAGGTAATTCTTCAGACCTCATCAAAAAACTACGCTCCGATTATCAGTCGGATAAAAATCCCTCAAGAGAACTGGCATTCATGTTTACAG